>PUPA01000029.1 GCA_003552885.1 Natrialbaceae archaeon | reverse complement strand
GCCGCGATCCGGGTCACCGTCAACGCTATCGAGATGACGGAGACGGAGACGTACCTCCGTGGCACCGAGACCGTCCCGGTCGGCGTCTTCGGGGCCGACGAGGACGTCCTCGAGTACGCCGTGAGCGTGACCTTCCCCGAGCTCCCGCTCGCCCCGCTCGTCGAACGACGGACCGTCGAGGTCGTCTGAGTCGCTCCGATCGGCCAGGTGACAGAGAGGCCGCCACCGGGGGAACCGCGACGAAGACCGAGCCGGGAGGCCAACAGTCAAGTGACCGCGGGGCGAGCCGGGGGTATGCGAGCCGTACGCTACCACGAGGGGGGCGGCCCGTCCGTCCTCCGGCTCGAGGAGGTGGATCGTCCGACCGCCGGCGCCGGCGAGGTGCTCGTCGACGTCCGTGCCGCGAGCGTCAACCCGATCGACGCGAAGCGGCGGGCCGCTGCCGAAGACGAGCGGCTCGGACTTCGCGGGCGTCGTCGAGTCCGTCGGCCCCGGCGTCTCGGCGTTCGCTCCCGGCGATCGGGTCTGTGGGACCGCCCTCCACACCGCCCGGTTCGCGGGGGGATCGTTCGCCGACGCCCTCGTGGCGCCGACGGACGTCCTCACGCCGCTTCCCGACGGCGTCGGCTTCGAGGAGGGCGCCGCGGTCGCGCTCGTCGGCGTCACCGCCTGGCTCGGTTTGCTCGAGTACGGCGGGCTGGCCCCGACCGACCGCTGTCTCGTCCACGGCGGCACCGGCGGCGTCGGCCACGTGGCGGTCCAGCTCGCCGCGGCCGTCGGCGCCCACACCGTCACGACGGCGAGCCCGGATCGGACGCGGACGGCCGAGGCGTTCGGCGCCGACGCCGCCGTCGACTACGCCCGTGGGGACCTCCTCGAGACGGTACGGAGCCGCGCGACCGACGGCTACGACGTGATCTTCGACCACCGGGCCGGGGAGTACTTCACGTTCGACCTCGAGGCCGCGGCCTTCGACGGCACCGTCGTCCTCTACGGCGGCCTCGACGGCGAGGTCGAACTCGCACACGCCGCCCTCTCGAAGGGGCTCACCGTCGAGGTGATGAGCATGTCGAACCTCGCGACCGACCCGGAGTTGCCGACGATCGCCGGCGTGCTGAGACGGGTGCTCGAGCTGGTCGACGACGGAACGATCGCCCCCGAGATCGCCCGCCGGTACGACCTCGAGGAGGCGAGTGAGGCCCACCGGGCGGTGATCGAAGACAGCTTCGTCGGGAAGCTACTGGTCGTCCCCTGATCGGGCGACGGGCAGCCGGCGGCCGTAGCCGGGGTCGCCTCGAACCTCGCCGTCGGCGTAGACGACCTCCCCGCGGACGACCGTCGCCGTCGCCTTGCCGGTGAACGTCTCGCCTTCGAACGGCGTCACCGGGTGTTTCGAGTGGAGATCCGACGCGTCGAGGGTCCACTCGTGGTCCGGATCGACGATCGTGAAGTCGGCGTCGGTGCCGATCCGCAACGAGCCCTTCTGGGGGTACAGCCCCCAGATCCGCGCCGGCTCGACGGAGTGACGGCGCACCCACTCCTCGAGGCTGAGCCGGCCCTCGGCGACGAAGGTCAACATGACCGGCACCTCGGTCTCGAGCCCGACGAAGCCGGCCGCGGCCTCCCAGGTGTCCCCGAACGGCTCCGCGGCGCCTTTCTCCTCTGCGGTGTGGGGGGCGTGATCGGTGGCGATCGAGTCGATCGCTCCGCCGTCGATGCCGACCTCCCAGAGCCGTCGTCGCTGCTCTGCGTCCCGGATCGGCGGCTGGATCCGGGCGACGTTGCCCTTCCGTTCTATCACCTCCTCGGAAAACCAGAGGTAGTGCGGGCAGGTTTCTGCGGTGACGTCGACGCCACGGTCTTTCCCGCGGGCGACGGCCGCCGCGGCCGACCCCGAGGAGACGTGGAACATGTGAATCGACGCGCCGGTCTCCTCGGCGAACGTCGTCATCCGTTCGACGGCCTCGCGTTCGGCGATCACCGGACGGGAGTGGGAGTGGTCGATCGGTCGGTTTCGCCCCGCCTCCCGGAACCGACGGGTGTAGTGGTCGATTATCTCGCCGTTTTCCTCGTGGAAGCCGAGCCGTTTTCCGGTCTCACGGACGGCCTCCATCGCCTCCAAGATCTCGCCGTCGGTCGGCGCCGGCACGTCGCCGACGGTCGAGCCGAGAAAGATCTTGAAGCCGACCGCGCCGGCGTCGGCGAGCGCGGGGATCTCCCCGAGGTTCTCGGAGGTGATCACGACGAAGCTCCCGAAGTCGACGTGTGCCGACCGGTCGCCGCGGTCGAGTTTCAGCTCCAGGCGGTCGGGCCGGTCGACGATCGGATCGGTGTTCGGCATCCCGACGACGGAGGTGACGCCGCCCGCGGCAGCCGCCCGCGTGGCGCTCTCCCAGTCTTCTTTGTACTCGAGGCCCGGCTCGCGGTTGTGGATGTGGGCGTCGACGACGCCGGGAACCAGGAGCTTCCCGTCGGCGTCGAACCGCCGATCGGCCGCCGGGAGCCGGTCGGGCCGGCCGACGGCGACGATCGTGCCGTCCTCGACGGCGACTCCCGCGTCGGGGATCCGGCCGGTCTCGGTCACGACGGTGCAGTTACTGACGACGAGGTCGACGGCCATCGACCGGGCCTGCGCGCCCCGGAACCAAAAGTTCCCCCGTCTCCCCTGCGGTCGGTCCGGCGGGACGAGGGATCGATCCGGGGGATGGGGTCTTGAAGCGGCCACCCGTGCAGGCGAACGAACTCGTACCCGGGGTGGCTCCAGTCGCCCGTGATCGCCCTCCCGTCGACGACTGCCTTCCTGCCGATCGAACCGATCGTCTTCGCCCTCGCGCTGGCCCTCGCGGTCGTCGTCGGCACCGTCGTCCACGAGTGGTCTCACGCGCTGGTCCTCCAGGCGACGGGGATCGAGTACGAGATCGCGTACCTGCCCGACCGGGCCGGCGGGCCCGTAGCGACGGTGGTGGGCTCGCGGTGGGCCGTCGTCAGACCGAAACCGACCGGGAGCGAGCCGGCGTGGGCGCTCCGGCTGGCCGCCCTCTCGCCGTTCGCGCTCGCCCCGGTGGCCGTCGCCTTCGCCCAGCTTCCCGCCGGTCCGGTCGCGACGGCCGTCGCCATCGGCTGGCTGGCCTGTGCGCTCCCCAGCCCCCGCGATTTCGCCGTCGCCGTCCACGGCCACCGCGCGCTGGCGGCGGCCGGGACTCCGTCGACGGTCGGCGGACGGCTCGCCGGGAACCGACACGCCGAAACTCAGTAGTTTTTGAACAACAGCGCCCGGACGTCGTCTTTGGTCTGGACGTCCTCGGTCGTCCCGTCGGGGAGGTCGACGCGATACCGGTAGTCGGCGGTCGGGGACTCCCCCCACTTGTCCTCGTGGGTCTCGAGCAGGCTCATCATCCGGTCGAGCATGTCGTCGTCCGTCTCCCCGTCGTCGTCCGCTTCGGCCTCCTCGTCGTCCTCCCCGATCTCGCCGTCCGCTTCCTCGTCTCCGTCGTCCACGTCATCCTCACGGTCCACTTCCGCCCCCTCGTCGTCTGCTCCCTCGTCCTCGTCTACGTCGTCCGCCTCCCCTTCCTCGTCGTCCGTTTCCGCCTCCCCGTCGGTCGCGGAGGGATCGACGTCGAGTGGCTCCCCGTCGACGAGTCCGGCTTCCTCGTAGCTGACCGTCCTCTCGCCGGCGAGCTCCCTGTCGACGGAGGCGGCGACGTCGTCGGTCGCCGATCCGGTGAACTCGACGTCGACCTCGACGTCGCCGTCGAGGTTGTCGATCAGAAACTGGACGGCGTCGCGTCCACGGACGTAGCCGTACGGGCCAACCACCCGTCGGGAGATCTCCTCGCGGAGCTGCTGGATGAACGCGTACTGCTCGTCCGTGACCTCGAGTGTCTCCATGTCCCCTCGATGTCGCGGGGGGCACATAACTGTTTGACGGGGCCGTCCCGGCCGACGGTCCCCCGTCGGAGGTGGTGTCAACAACTATTTGCCGGCGACCGACCAATTTGTCGTCAACCGACCGATCCCCCGTCGACGGGGGCAGATCCCACATGGAAGACACCGCGAAGTACCTCATCCACGCGAACGTCACGGCCGACGGCGTCGTCGAACGTAGCGACGTCGTCGGCGCCGTCTTCGGGCAGACCGAGGGGCTGCTCGGGGACGAACTCGACCTCCGGGACCTGCGGGCCTCGGGTCGGGTCGGCCGCATCGACGTCGAGGTCGAGAGCACGCGGGGGCAGTCCCACGGCCACCTGACGATCGCCACCAGCCTCGATAAGGTAGAGACCGCCACGCTGGCTGCTTCCTTAGAGACGATCACCCGGGTCGGTCCCTGCCGGGCCGAACTCGAGGTGATCGAGATCGAGGACGCCCGTGCGGCGAAACGAAACGACGTCGTCGAGCGCGCCAAGGAGCTGCTGGAGACGGGCTTCGACGACACCGTCATGAGCTCCGAGGAGATCCTCGCCGAGGTCCGCCAGCACGTTCGGGTCGAGGACATCACCGAGTACGAGGGGCTTCCCGCGGGGCCGCGAGTCGCCGACAGCGACGCCATCATCGTCGTCGAGGGGCGTGCTGACGTGCTCACGCTGCTGAAATACGGCGTGAAAAACGCCATCGCCGTCGAGGGGACGAACGTCCCCGAGGCCGTCGCCGAGCTCACGACCCACCGCACCGTCACCGCCTTCTTCGACGGCGACCGCGGCGGTGATCTCATCCTAGAGGAGCTCTCGCAGGTCGGCGAGATCGACTACGTGGCGTTCGCGCCGGCCGGGAGTTCGGTCGAGGATCTGGACCACCACGGGCTGTTTGCCGCCCTCCGGAACAAGGTCCCCTACGACGCCGTCGCGGGGCTGAACGTCCCCCGGGAGGCGGTCGCGGCCACCGACGGCAGCGCCTCCCCGGCGCCGGCAGAGGCGGACACGCGGGAGGGGCCGGACGTCCGGTCGACCGACGACGGGGCCGCCACGGACGACGAGGGGGCGGCGGAGCCCGAAGCGGCGACGGAGCCCGAAACGATCTACGGCCACGCGACGGCCGTGATCCGGGGGGACACCGGCCGGGTTCGGTTTCTCGACGGGGAGGGCGCGGTGATCGGCGAGTCGGACGCGAGCGACGCCTACGGGGACCTCGAGGCGATCGAGCCGGCGCCGGCGACGCTCCTGCTGGATGGCCTCCTGAACCAGCGGCTGGTCGATCTCGCGGCCGACCGCGGCGTCGACCGGATCGTCGCGCGCGCGCTCGGCGAGTTCACGAAGCGGCCGACGGGCGTGGCCGTCCACGCGATCGACGACGTCGCCGAACGCGCGCCCTGACGCGAGTCAGCCGTGGATGCCCATCGCTTCGATCTGTTCCTGGTAGCGGTTGCGGATCGTCACCTCGGTCACCTGGGCGACGTCGGCGACCTCCCGCTGGGTCTTCTTTTCGTTGCAGAGCAACGAGGCGGCGTAGATCGCGGCGGCTGCGTAGCCGGTCGGGGACTTTCCGGAGAGCAGCCCCTCCTCGGCTGTCTTCTCGATGATCTCGTTGGCTTTGGTCTGGACCTCCTCTGAGAGCTGGAGTTCAGAACAGAAGCGGGGGACGTACTTTTTCGGGTCGACGGGTTTCATCTCGAGGCCGAGTTCCTGTGAGATGTACCGATACGTGCGACCGATCTCTTTGCGTTCGACGCGGGAGACTTCTGAGATCTCCTCTAGGCTCCGTGGGATACCTTCCTTCCGGCAGGCGGCGTACAGCGCCGAGGTGGCGACGCCCTCGATCGACCGTCCGCGGATCAGATCTTCCTTGAGCGCCCGCCGGTAGATCACCGACGCGACCTCCCGGACCGACCGCGGGACCCCCAGGGCGGAGGCCATCCGATCGATCTCGCTCAGCGCGAACTGGAGGTTTCGCTCGCCTGCGTCTTTGGTTCGGATCCGTTCTTGCCACTTGCGCAGCCGGTGCATCTGGCTGCGTTTCTTCGAGGAGATAGAGCGGCCGTAGGCGTCTTTGTCCTTCCAGTCGATCGTCGTCGTCAGCCCCTTATCGTGCATCGTCTGTGTCGTCGGGGCGCCGACGCGGGACTTTTGCTGTCGTTCCTGGTGATTGAACGCCCGCCATTCCGGGCCGGGGTCGATCTTCTCTTCTTCCACGACGAGCCCACAGTCTTCACAGATGAGCTCACCCCGGTCGGAGTCCTTGACGAGGTTCTCCGAGGAACATTCGGGGCAGGAACGTACCCCTTCTGACTCCTCGGCCTCGTCCATCTCACGAACGCGCTCCCGCTGGCGGGTGGACCGTGTCATCGCACTTTTATAGTAGTAAGATCAAGATATATAAACCCTTGGAACGGGCAGATATCCGAAACGGTGAATGTGCCGAAAAGCCACGGCTGGGGCGGGTAACCAGCCGGTTTTCGTTTACGAACCGGAAAGATTTTACCCGGGTCCGGGGGAGGTGGCGCACGATGCCGGTCATCGAGTGTGATCCCGAACGGGCGCGCGAGCGCCTCGAGGAGGCGGGCGTGACGGTCGAGGCGGGCAACACCGACCACGAACGCTGGCGGGCGTCCCACGGCGCCGCGACGGCCGTCGCCTACGACGGGAAGGTCGTGATCCAGGGCGAACGCCCGCGGGACGTCGAGACGCTCCTGCGGGACGGCGGTGGGCGCGCACACGTCTACTTCGACGGCGCCGCCCGCGGGAACCCCGGCCCCGCGGCGGTCGGCTGGCTGATCGTCACCGGCGACGGCGTCGTCGCCGAAGGGAGCGAGCGGATCGGTCGGACGACGAACAACCGCGCGGAGTACGAGGCGCTGATCGCGGCGCTCGAGGCCGCCCGCGAGTACGGCTACGAGGAGGTCCACGCGAGGGGGGACTCCGAACTGATCGTCAAACAGGTCCGCGGGGAGTACGAGACCAGAAACCCCGAACTCCGCGAGAGGCGGGTGACCGTCCACGAGCTGCTCTCCTCGTTCGAGGAGTGGACGCTAGAGCACGTCCCTCGCGAGGTCAACGAACGTGCCGACGAGCTCGCGAACGACGCACTCGAAAAGGGGTGACGGCGGCGTCGGCGACGGCGGACCGCGCCGCGACGGAACGCCACCGTCGGCCCGCGATCGACAGGACGAAATCCCGGGACCACCTACAGCCGGGGACGTGAGCGACCACGAACCGACCGAGGGGGTAGAGCTCCCCGCCGACGTGACCGACGAGGTCGAGCGGCTGACCCGGCTCGCGAGGCGGGCGACCGACGACGGCGAGCGGGCGGCCTACCGGCGGCGCCGCGAACGGATCCTCGAACCCCACGGCTTCACCGCACGGCTCCGAGAGGACGACTACCTCGTGATCCACCCCGAGGAGTGGCTCGATGACGGCACGGTCCGCACCGACCGGATCGAGGACCTCTCGCGGGCCGTCGAACTCCCCCTCGAGGGGCCGGGCGATCCCGAGGACTGGTCGGCCGTCGACGCCGAGAACCGCGAGCTGGCCGCGGCCGTCCGCCGCGAGGGAGGGGCCGTCCACGGCGAGAACGCCGACGCGCTCGCGGACTTCATGGGCAACCACTGCGCGAAGCCGATCGCGTCGGCGACGGCCGCGGAGCTGCGGGAGTTTCGCGAGGAGTACTTCGTCAGAAACGCCTGGCCCTCGGCGGACCAGCGGGAGGCCATAGCGGAGTCGATCGCGCTCGCGTTCGAACTCGCCGGCGAGCCCGTGCCCGAGTGAACTCGCCGCCGGAGCCTACAGGTTCCCGTCGACCAGCTCGCAGACCTCCTCGGCCCGACTCTCGCCGGTGACGAGCTTCGAGAACGCCCATTCGAGACCGTCCATCACGGCCGCGTAGCCGTCGTCGGTCAGCTCGTACTGGTTCGTCCGCTTGTCAAGCTCGCTTTTCTCGACGAGTCCGAGCTCGACGAGCTCATCCAGGTTCGGGTAGAGTCGTCCGTGGTTGACCTCCGTGCCGTAGTACGCCTCGAGCTCGCGTTTGATCGCCAGCCCGTACATCGGCTCGCTGGTGAGTACGGTGAGGATGTTCGTCTGGAACGCCGTCAGTTCCCGTGCGATGCCCTGACTGCCCGTTATCGATCGTGCCTCTGACATAGGTGTTTAAATGTCACCTGACTATTTAAGGTTTCTCAACCAGTCGTGCGTCGAGTCCGTCACAGCGCGGCGAACGCGGCCGGTCACGCGGTTTCGTCCGAGCGTCCGGGCGGAATCCGACCATCGACACCGTCACCACGGATACGATTGGGAAAGTACTTTTTGATCGACCGTCGAAACGGTGACATGGTAAACCTGTGGGAAGACCTCGAGACCGGGCCGAACCCGCCAGCGGAGATTTACGCCGTCGTCGAGTGCCTGAAAGGCGAGCGTAACAAGTACGAGTACGACAAGGACGTCCCGGGAGTCGTGCTCGACCGCGTCCTCCACTCGAACGTCCACTACCCCTCCGACTACGGCTTCATCCCACAGTCGTACTACGACGACGAGGACCCCTTCGACGTGCTCGTGCTCGTCGAGGACGCGACGTTCCCCGGCTGTATCGTCGAGGTCCGTCCCGTCGCGTTGATGCGGATGGACGACGACGGCGAGCAGGACGACAAGGTGATCGCCGTGCCCGTCGAAGAGCCCCGCTACGACCACATCGAGGATCTGGAGGACATCCCCCAGCAGCGACTCGACGAGATCGACGAGTTCTTTTCGACGTACAAGAACTTAGAGGAGGGCAAGGAGGTCGAGACCCTGGGGTGGGAGGACAGGCAGGCCGCCTACGACGCGATCGAACACGCCCAGGAGCTCTACGAGGAACACTTCGGCTGATCGGGCGGCCCTCCCCGCCGACGGGGTTATCACCGTGGGGAGGGTACGAACCCTGCGTGCCCACGGCCCGCCCCTCCATGGTAACCGAGATCACCGACCCAGAGCCTGGAACCGACTTCGAACGGCGCCTGCGTGCGCTTTTGCTGGAGAGCTACGCGACGGGTGAGACCGTCGAGGGGAGCTGGTCGGTGACGACCCCGGTCGCCGACGCACCCGACTGGACGGTCGCCGTCCGACGTGTGGACGGTACCGAGAGTCCACCCTACGAACCCGAGCTGCTCGAGGAGTGACCGTCGTCGGGGACTTTCAGGCCACCCTGACGTTCAGTTCGAACCTCCGATACCGTAAGAAAGTATATCTCCGTCCCACCCGTTCTCCGAGTATCCGGGGACGGACGGCTTCCGGGCCGGTTTTCGCCGGCAGGGGGCACCCCCGGAGGAGCGATTATGCCAACAAACGAACGAAGGGGCACGACGGAGCCGGTTCCACACTCTCCGTCGGTCCCCGTCACGCGGATGTTCCGGGCGCTCTCGGAGGAGCGACGCCAGTACGCGGTCGTCTACCTCGCTCGCAGGGCAGGAGCGATCTACCTCGGCGACATAGCGGAGTACGTCGCGATACGGGAGGGCGAGCCGAACCGCGATCGGTACGAGCGGATCCTCGTCGACCTCCACCACCGGAGCCTGCCGACGCTGGTCGAAGCCGGGGTCGTGGCGTACGATCCCGCTACCGAGCTCGTGGAGCTGTCGGTGCCGGCCGCCGAACTCCGGCCGTACCTCGACCTCCTGCCGGCCGGCGCGAGGTGAGAGTACACCACGTCGTGCCGACGGCCCCGTCGTGGACGACGTAGGACTACACCACGCCGCGCCGACGGCCTTCTCGGGCGTGGAAGCCGTACAGCCGGGAGCCGTCGACGACGACGAGCCGGTCTCCCAGCGCGAACAACTCCCCCGAACAGCCCGGCTCGTCCGGGAGCGACGCCGACCACCGTTTCTCGCCGTCGGCGTCGACCGCCACGAGGCCACAGCCGTCGGCCGCCGGGAGCGAGCCGTGTCCGTACAGGCCGTCGGCGGTGGCGACGCGTTCGCCGGGAAGCGCCAGCTCGCGACGCCAGAGCACCTCGCCGCTCCGGGCGTCGACGGCGAGGGTCCCGTCCCGGCCGGCGTGGTAGAGTCGCTCGTCCCCGACGAGCGGTCGGTCGCTGGCGAGCCCGCCGACCTCGGGGGCGACCACGCGTTCAGCGTCGTCGTCGAACCCCCACGCGAGGCCGTCGTCGACCGGTCCGACGAACGCGCGGCCGGCGGCCGCCTCCAGCCACCTCACCCCGTCGGACAGCGCGGCCGTGGCCCGCCGGCCGCCCGCGTCGAGGACGAGGAGCCGGGGCTCGTCCCCGCCGGTCCTCGCCCAGGCCCGATCGCCGTCGACGGCGAGCCCGGGGACGTCCGTGCCGACGTCGATCGCGAACAGCTCCCCGCCGTCGTCCGGATCGAACCCGTAGACCGCGCGCTCGCCCGCGGCGACGATCATCCGACCGCTCGCGGCCAGCCGGAGGTCGGACTCGCCCACCTCGGCCGTCCAGCGGACCTCGCCGCCGCCCTCCTCGTCGCCGTCGGGACCGACCGCGGCGACGATCCCGCCTTCGAGGGGCAGGTACGCGCTCCCCTCGGCGACCGCCGGTTCGCCGTCGGCCTGGAGCCGGCGGTCGTCCGTCTCGGCCCGCCAGCGGCGGTCGCCGGCGGCGTCGTAGACGCTCACGTGGGCGTTGCTGAACTCGCGCCACTGGCCGCTCTCGAAGTCGTGGGTTCGACCGGACTGGTTGAGAACGCCGACCAGCGACTCGCCGTCCGTGAGCCACCTCCGGTCGCTCCGGTTCGGCGCCACCGTCGACCCCGTTGTACCCCTGCGGTCCCAGGCGAGGTCGCCGGCCCCGGCCCGGTAGCCACAGCCGGCGACGCCCGCCGCCAGCCCGGCACCGACCGCGGCCAGCAGCTCCCGGCGACGTCTCATAGCCCGCCCCGCGCGATCTCCCGGAGCCGGTCGATCCGCTCGTCGGTCGGCGGGTGGCTGTCCGGGAAGATGTCGGTGCTGATCAGCTCCTTCGAGCCGAACGCCCGGGCTTCGAGCGGCGCGAGGTAGAGCGCCTCGACGCCGCCGTCGTACCGCCGGAGGTCCTCGTCGGGGATCTCGGGCATCGTCCCGTCGATGCGCTCCAGGGCGTTCGCCAGCGCCGCGGGATCGCCGGTGATCGCCGCGGCCCCCCGGTCGGCGGCGTACTCCCGGTGTCGCGAGAGCAGCCGGTAGAGGAGGACGCTCGCGACCCAGAACATCGCCGAGACGGCCATCGTGAGAACGGCGGTGACGGTGATGACGACGGCGGCGACCGCCAGCCCACGGCCGTCGCGGCTCCCGCCGCCCGCGCCGGCACCCAGCAGCCGGTAGAAGCCGTACAGTACCCAGAACGCGGCCGCCGCGAGGTAGTAGGTGATCGTCGGCAACAGCCAGGCGACGGTCATCAGGCTCGCGTCGCGGTTGCCGAGGTGGGCCAGCTCGTGGGCGAGGGCCGCCTCGAGCTCCCGGTTCTCGAGGGAGTCGAGCAGTCCCGTCGAGACGACGACCGTCCCGTCGTCGGCGGTTCCCACCGCGAAGGCGTTCGGGAGGTCAGCCTCGAGGACGGCCACGTCCGGCCCGGGGACGCCGGCCTGGGCGGCGAGCCGGGTGACCGTCGCGTGCAGGTCGGGGTACTCCTCGGCGGTCACCCGCCTGGCGTCGACGCTCTCGAGGACCGCGGTGGGCCCGTACCGGTACTGGACGGCGAAGCCGCCGAGGACGACGACGGTGAGGACGACGGGATCGACGTAGAACTCGCCGTGGTAGGGTCGCTCGGTGGCCCACTCGAGCAACGCGATGCCGACGGTGTTCGCCAGCAGGAGGAACGTGTAGACGAACGCGAACGGGAGGACGAGGAGAAAGAGGAGCGTGACCCCCATACGCACGCGAAGCTCGCGGTCGGCGCTCGGGGCGGCGTCGGTCCGGAGGGACATGGCTCGGGGGCTTGGAGGGAGAAGCGGGCGGAGCCGAAATAAATCTGTCCGTCAGTCGAACGGTCGTCGGCGTCCCCCGATGTCAAAACGGCCGCTCACGCTCCTACCGACCGAACGGCCGTTCGGTCCGCTGTCGGCCGGACGGCCGCTCCCCCGTGAGTAGAACGGAACGGCGGCTCACTCCCCCTGGAAGTAGATGTCGGGGTTGCGCCAGTAGAACAGCCCCCAGGCGAGGGTGAAGCCGCCGGCCATCGCGAGGACGTCGGCGATCAGCTGCCTCGGCCAGCCGCCGAGCCCGACGAGCACGACAGCGGCCCCGAGGCTCGCCCCCAGCAGGATGAACAGGACGTCACCGACGATCCGTTCGCGGCGGTTCTCCCAGTAGTCGGCCTTCTCCTCGTCGTACCAGAGGCCGACGTAGATCAACACGGGCGACATCGCGGCGATGACGGCGACGACGCCGTACTCGAACGGGAGCCCGAGCGGAAAAAGCACCAGCAGGTTCGCCAGCTGGGCGACGATCGTCGCCCCGAACAGTCCGACCAGGAGCCAGCCCCATCGTGGCAACCGATCTTTGTCCATGGGGACGACGGTCACCGAGGGGGAATAATCCTGCCGCTCTCACTCCGCACAGCAGGCGTCCTCGCCGGAGCCAGCGCCGTCGGCGGCGACGGGCTCTTCGATCCGATAGAGGCTCTGACGGGCGTCGGCGAAGTAGATGTCCTCGTCGACGATGCCGATCTCCTCCAGTCGCTCGAGGGCGTAGCGGACGGTACGCGCCGAGAGCATCGACTCCTCGACGATCTGTTTCTGTGTCAGCGGACCGTCGTACTCCAGGACTTTGAACACGAGTTTCGCGCTGGGGGGCAGATCCTCGATGGTTTCCCCGTCGGTTGCTGCCATGCTACGATTCGAAAACTCGCAGGGGCATAAAAGTTGAGCCTTCGTCGTTCCGCCGTCCGCCGGACGGCGGGACGGCGACGACACCTTCGACCGGGACGCCGACCAGCCGGTCGCTCCACCGGCTCCGGACGGCGAAGCCCGCCGCTTCGAGGACGGCCACGGCATCAATCTGCCGGCAGTCGGCGGCGCCGGGGAGGAGCCGCCGGCAGTCGGCGTACAGCCGCGCCGGGAGCCGCTCCGAACGGGCGAGCGAGAGGACGCCCAGCCGGCCGTCGGGTGCGAGGACACGCAGACACTCCCCGAGTACGGTCCGCGTCCCCGCCGGCGGGAGGCTCTCGAGGACCGACGACGCGAGGATCGCGTCGACCGATCCGTCGGCGACGTGGTCGAGCGTCCGAGCGTCGCCGTGGATCAGGGTCGCCCGGTCACCGAACCCGCGGCGCTCGAGACGCGCCGTCGCGAGCTCGATCATCGCCCCCGAGACGTCGACGCCGACGACCCTGCCCGTCGGCCCGACGCGCTCACAGAGGTCGACGAGTTCGGTTCCCGGACCGGGGCCGACCTCGAGGACCGTCTCGCCCGGCTGCGGGTCGAGCTCGTCGACCAGGCGGTCGACGGCGCCACGCGGGAGCCAGCGGACGTATCGCTCGTAGGCCGGTGCGATCCGATCGTACCAGGCCGCGGGCTCGTCGCCCGACCGGGCCAGCTCGATGGCGCGCATACGGATCGTTCGACCCCGGGGACCAGGTGGTCACCTGACGACGGTGACCGGCACCGGCGCGCGGCGGACGACGGTCTCGGCGACGCTGCCGAGCAGGAGTCGGCTCGCCCCGTCGCGGCCGTGGCTCCCCATCACGATGTGATCGATCCCCCACTCGTCCGCGTTGTCGACGATAGAACGCGCGGGCCGGCCGACGCCGACGGCCGTCTCGACAGACGCGCCAGCGGCCCTCGCGAGGTCGGCGGCCTCCTCGAGGGCGCGGTCGGCCTCCCCCTCGGCTACGGAGTGGAGCCCACCGTCGAGCCTGCCCGGCGAGCCCGGTCCGGCGCTCCCGAGCTCGATCACGTAGAGGATCGTCACCGCCGGCTCCTCGAACAGCTCGAGGGCGTACTGGAGCGCCCCCATGGCGGTCTCGGAGCCGTCGGTCGGGACGAGCACGTGCGTCACGGGTTAGAGGACGACGACCGGGGTGAAAGCCGTTGTCCCCCTCGGGACGAGAGTCACCGACGCCGACCGGTCCACGCCACCCGTTTTTGTCCGTCCGTGTCGTAGCCCGGCGCATGGACCGCGTCCTCGTTCCCGTCGACGGCTCGCCGCTGTCCCGCCGCGCGTTCGAGATCGCCCTCGAAGAACACCCCGAGGCGGAGCTTCTCGCCCTCCACGTGATCGACCCGACCGAGCCGGGCTACAGCGTCGTCGGCCACGAGGACGCCGGCCAGCACGAGCCTCCGCGTGGCTCCTCGGAGTGGGAAGAGCGGGCTCACGAGCTCGCCGAGGAGCTGTTCGCGGAGCTGTCTGCGCTCGCGGGCGAGGCCGGCGTCGAGCTGACGGCCGAGACGGTCGTCGGCCGGGCCGACCGGAAGATCGTCGACCACGCCGTCGAGAGCGGCGTCGACGCGATCTTCCTCGGGAGCCACGGCCGGTCGCCCGAGGTCCACCTGCTCGGCAGCGTCACCGAGGCGGTGGCGTTCCGCGCGCCGGTCAGGGTGTGTCTCGTCCGGTGAGGGCGGGCCCCGCCTATATCAGGTCCGACGTGGTGGGAGAGTGCGATGGCTCGAAGCCCGGAACCCTGGTACGGACGGAGGATGACCGACGAGGCCGTGACCGACTTCCTCAACGAGCGGGCTACCGGCGTGCTCGCGCTGGCCGACGGTCGGCGTGCGTACGGGATCCCGGTGGCGTTCGCCTACGACGAGGCGGCCGAGCGGGCGATCTTCGACCTCGGGTTCGCACCCGACAGCAGGAAGCGATCGTTCCTCGAGGCGACCGAGGAGGTCTGTCTCACCGTCTACGAACACGCCGACAGCGACGACTGGCGGAGCGTCGTCCTGACCGGTCCGCTGCGGGAGCTGTCGGCCGAGGAGGTCGACGACGACCTCGAGGCGTGGTTTCACGCCGTCGCCGGCGACATCGACGTCGCTGACGGCGACCTCGAGCTCCAGTGGTACGCCCTGGAAGCCCAGGAGCGTTCCGGACGGTTCCTGGAACCGGAGGGGCGTTCGGAACGATCCCTCGAGTGACCGGGCCGGAAGGCTCGGCCTCGAACTCAATCCTCACGGTCGTCCCCGCGTTCGCGGTCGTAGACTGCAAAGAGCGTCTCGAATCCCTCGGGGAGCTGGTTGCGGGCTTTTTCGAGGTTGCCCGGCGGGACGCGCTCGCCGAGGAGGGCCACGATCTGCTGGGAGTGGTAGTTGGCCGTCGGGCGGTCACAGCCCTCGCGCTCTGCGACGCGGTCGAGAAACTCCTGGTGGTCGAACCGCTGGCCCGAGTCGGCCTCGGTCAGATAGCGGTCGATCTCCATCGGGAGTGGGCTCGCGAGGTCCGTCGCCTCCCCCTCGTGGAGCCGTTCGCCGAGGGTAGTCAACGTCGCCCGCGTCGCCCGGACGGCCGGGCCGAGCTCCGCGAGTTCGAGCCGATGCTGGACCTGTCCGATGAACTCCTTGTAGCTCATACGTGGGGCTTCGACGGGCACCGTGGTAAACCCCACCCTGAGATGCGCTGTGTGAAGCCGACAGCTATCACCGACGGCAACTCTTTTTATCCCTCGGCTCGCGGGGAGACTCGAGGGATGGGAGCGTGAATCCGGACGGCTGGGAGTGGGAGTTCGAGGACGGACAGCGGACGCCGCCGGGGTCTGTCGAGTCGATGACGGAGCCGGAGCTGTCGACGTTTCTCGTCGAACAGGGAACCGGCGTGCTCTCGTTGGCCGGCGACGACGCCTACGCGGTGCCGATGTCGTTCGGCTACCGGGACGGGACGCTTTACTTTCAGTTCGGGTCGGGCGAAGACAGCCGGAAGCTCGAGCTGGTCGACCGGAGCGGGAGGGCGACGCTCACCACGTACCTGGTCGTCTCGACGGAGGAGTGGGCGAGTGCGGTCGTCTCGGGACCGATCGAACGGGTCCCCGAAGAGGGCCACGAGGCGGCCCTGGCGGCGATCGAGGCGAACGCGACGTTCCCGACGCTCGGAGTGACGGGGACCGACTCCGGCGAGGTCGTCTACGAACTGTTCGCGCTCGAAGCCACGGAGCGATCCGGCCGGAAGGGCGCCGGCTACTCGCCGTCCTCGGAGTGAGAGCGTGTCGGCTCACTTCTCGCCCGTCGTCGCGGCCGGCCCGAGGGCACCGGCCCGGATCTCCTTCGTGCCGTAGTAGAGGATGATCGTCGTCACGAGCGCCGAGGAGCCGATCAGGAGGACGAAGCTGACGGTGTCGAACGCCGCGATTCCGGTCCAGTTTGCGATCTCCCCGAACGCGACGGCGGCGCTCGCGAGCAACAGCATGATGCCGAAGTAGATCGTCACGTCGCTCTCGTCGACGTACACCGTCGCGGCCGAACCGATCCGGGCCCCGAGCGCGCTGCCGACCAGCAACGCGGTGACGACGCCGACGTCGATGACGCCCGAGCGGCCGTAGCTGAACGCGCCGACGCCGCCGGAGATCAGGGCCCCGAAGAGGCTCGTCCCGACGGCGACGGCGAGGGGGACGCCGATGAGGTAGTAGATCGCCGGCATCCGGATGAATCCGCCGCCGATCCCCAGAAAACCGGAGACGAGCCCGACGCCGCCGCCGACCCCCGAGATCGTCCACAGCGACGCCTTGCTCCCGTCGGCGAGGGTCATCATCGGGGGGACGTCGTAGGATTTGATCGTCTTCGCGAGCTCCGGGATCTCGTCTGGGTCGTCGGGCTCGTCGTCGGCTCCGTCGGCCCGCAGCGCGCTTCTGGTAAAGAGGACGCCGATCGCCGCGAGCAACAACACGTAGGCGATCCCGACGACCAGCTCCGCCCGGCCGAGCTCCTCTAAGAAGAACACGAACAGCCGCCCACCCTCGATGCCGAGGGTGATCCCCACGAACATCAACGCGCCCAGACGGTAGTCGACGTTGCCGACGTCGGCGTGTTTCATCGTCGCGATGATCGCCGTCCCGAAGACGAACGCCATGCTGGAGCCGATCGCCACGGGGGCGGGATACCCCAGGATCAGGAGGGCGGGGGTGACCAGAAACGAGCCGCCCATCCCGAAGAAGCCGAAAAAGACCCCGACCATGAACCCGAAGCCGACGAACAGGACGAGCAGCTCGACGCTCAGCCCGAGTACCGCCATGATCAGGCGTTCTCTATCCGCTCGATAACCGGCGGTCCCGCGAGACGCTCGAGGACGCCGTAGCCGGTGTAGAGGACGACCGCCTCGACCGTGACGAGCGCGACGACGGCGAGCGCTTGCACCGTCGGGGACGCGAACTCGATCACGGACACCGACCTCCGATCTTGTGTTTTTGTGGGAACAGCATACTCGTTTACCCTGCTATCCCGTACGCCACGAACCCCTAATAACGGTTTTGGGACTACATAACAATATTACCGCAGGGTATCCCACGGCTATCCAACGGAAATATTCCGATACGTTACGTGGATATAGGTGGGGTGTGTGCCCCCAGTCGACCGTCGCGTTCGAGCCGTCCCGGCGCTCTCGCGCGGGCTCACTCGGCGGCCTCTTCTTCCTCCTCGGGGCTGTCGGGGAGCTCGCCGTCGACGCGCTTGCCCACGTCGACGCGGTAGCTGGTCAGGATGTCCCGTCCGAGGATGACGGAGTAGTCCATGTGGCTGCGGTCTTCGACGCTGGCGGTGACGGTGTGTTGGTTGCCCCCCACGCCGACGACGACGTCGACGACCGGCCGGCTTCTGGCCGTCTTGCTCGAGCCGGACTTTACCCGGGTGATCGACTTGATCGGTCCCGCACCGATGTCCGCGGCGAGTCGGGTGTCGATGCTCGTCCGGGAGGCCCCGGTGTCTGACTTCGCGACGACGGACTTCGAGCCGCTGGTCCCCGAGAGGACGACCTCCTCGGTGTAGCCGACGGTCGCCGGCTCGCCGTCGTGGCTCGTCAGCGCCGTCGGCATCGCCGACGGCCGCGAGTCGTCGAGCGTCCGCGAGAGCGCCTCGACCTGCTCGTCGTCGACCGTCCCGCCGACCCGTTCGATCGCGAGTTTCGCGATGTAGGGGGCCGGGCTGCGGCCGGTCGCCTCGAACAGTCCCTTGAACCCCGCGGTCGGGTTGACCTCGAGCACGAACCAGCCTTCCTCGCCCTCGACGAGGTCGACGCCGGCGTAATCGAGCCCGAGACTCTCGGCGGACCGGAGGGCCATCTCCCGGACCTCTCCGGGCAGATCCGGCGTGGCGTCCTCGACCGCGCCGCCGAGGGCGACGTTCGTCCGCCAGTCGTTCTCCGGGGCGTACCGGTACATCGCGCCGATGATCTCGTCGCCGACGATGTACACCCGGACGTCACGGTGGCGCTCGCCGTCCCGTTCGATCAGTTCCTGGAGGAACGCATACCGGTTGCCGACTTTCGCGTTGACCGGGTCGCCTGGGCCGACCTTCCAGGTTCCCCCGCCGTGGGTGCCGATCGCGGTCTTGTACACCGCCTCCTCGCCGAACCGGTCGCGGGCGGCGTTGAGCCGGTCGCTCGCGAGCGCGAGCAACACGTCGGGAACGCGGACGTCGTTGGCCGCGAGGGTGGCCGCCGTCGCGAGCTTGTGGGTCGCCGCGAACGTCGCCGGCGGCTCGTTGAGCGTCGGGACGAGCTTCGAGAGGGTGGTCGCCAGCCCGAGCTCCTCACAGGGCTGTTCGGTGTTCGAGAGCAACATCCGGTTCGCGATCACGTCGACGGCCGGCTTCAGGACGACGCTGCCGTCCTCGACGCTGACCGTCGTGTTCTCCGTGCGGAGCCACTCCGGCCGGTGGCCCAGATCGTCGATCGCGTTGCAGATCGCCTTGCTCTCTTTGCTCGTGTGAAGACTGAGTACGCCGACCCGAACTGGCTCCTCGGCTGTCATGAATAGTACTCTCCAGGCTACGACAAAAACGTTGTCACTTCGAACCGTCTTGACAGCCATTCACAGCCGCTGGTGGTTCTCACGGCCCGTTTCGGCCGGCCCATCGTTCGCGAGTAAGTGTACGATAACTGAGTGAAGACGGTCGCGACCCCGGTCCGACCGACGACGAGGGGTTTATGAGTTGCCGGCTGGTTCCGGGGGTATGAGCGACGACGTTGCGGGTGTGCCCGTGGGCGAACCCGACGCGTTCACCTACAACGGCGGTCGGGTCGATCCCGGCGAGTCCGTGAACATCCGGTACGGGATCAGTGAGACGTACCTCGGCGACCCCGTGCGCATCCCCGTGACGGTGATCAACGGCGAGCGCCCGGGGCCGACGATGTTCCTCTCGGCGGCGGCCCACGGCGACGAACTGAACGGGATCGAGGTGGTGCGGGAGGTCGCCCACGACTGGGATCACTCGGCGCTCCGGGGCACCCTCGTCTGTCTCCCCGTCATGAACGTCCCCGGCTTCCTGGCACAGGAGCGGTATCTCCCGATCTACGACCGTGACCTGAACCGATCGTTTCCGGGCCGGGAGGGATCGACGAGCGCCCGTCGGATGGCCCACCGCATCTACACGAACTTCGTCGAGCCCTGCGATCTGGGAATCGACTTTCACACCTCCACTCGCGGGCGGACGAACACCCTCCACGTCCGGGCGGACATGGACGACGAGGGGGCCGCCCGCCTCGCACGGGCGTTCAGCTCGAACGTCATCATCGACGGCGAGGGCCCCTCCGGGACGTTACGGCGGGAGGCGACCGACGACGGTATTCCGACGATCACCGTCGAGATGGGCGAGGCCCACCGGTTCCAGCGCCGGCTCATCGACCGGGCGCTGACCGGCGTAGCGAGCGCCTTCGCGGAGTTCGGCCTGCACCGGGGGTCGGCGGTCCACTGGCCCGGCTGGCGGACGGTGATCGAGGACAGCGACGAGAAGACCTGGCTGCGTGCCGACGCGGGCGGCATCGTCGACGTCAAAGTCGAGAGCGGTGCCCTGGTCCGGGAGGGTGAGGTGATCTGTGCGATCACGAATCCGTTCAAAGAAGAAGACGACATCGTGACCGTCGAGGCCCCGTTCACCGGACTGATCCTCGGTATCCTCGAGAACCCGGTGGTGTATCCGGGCAACCCGTTATGTCACCTGGTCGAACTGAGCGAGGACACGCTCCTCGCGCTCGAACGCGAGCTGGCGGAGGACGATCGGATGTCGGGGACGGTCGACCGGTGAGCCTACGCCGCCTCGAGGGCGTCGGCGAGGGCCTCCTCGACCCGCTCGAGGACCGCCTCGGGGGGACGGCTCGCGTCCACCCGGACGAACCGACCCGGATCGTTCTCGATCAGCCGCTCGTAGTTCTCCCGGACGGCGGCGAGATAGCCCACACGCTCGAACTTGTTCGTCGCCCCGGCACGAGCCGCCGCCGTCTCGGGGTCGACGTCGAGGTAGATCGTGAGGTCGGGATCGATCGAGAACGCCCGGTGGATCCCGATCACGTACTCCATGGGGCGTTCGAGCTCCCCGGCGAGGCTCGCCCCCTGGTAGGCGTACCGGGAGTCCGAGTACCGATCGGAGATCACGAGCTCACCCCGACCTATCGCGGGCTCGACCAGCCGGGAGAGGTGGTCGGCGTGGTCGGCGGTGTAGAGGAACAGCTCGGCGAGGGCGTCGGCGTCGTCGTCGGCGATCGAGCGGTAGACGGCCTCGCCGTACCACGAGCCCGTCTCCCCGGAGGTCGGCTCGGTCGTGAACGTCGCCTCCGGATAGACGTCGTGGAGGGCCTCCCAGACGGTCGTCTTGCCGCTGCCGTCTAACCCCTCCAGAGTGACCAGCATGGGGGTGAGTCGCGCTGGCCGGCACAAGAGGGTGTCGGGTCACCGGCGGGGCCCTCCCGGCACCCGTCGGTGGACGCCGCAGCTATTTATTCACGCGAGCCACAGGGTCGTCGTATGGACGTACTCGTCGCGGGTGGGACCGGGTTCGTCGGACGGGCCCTCTGTGCGGAGCTGATCGAACGCGGCCACGGCGTGACGGCGCTCGGACGCGACCCCGACGAGGCGTCGCTGCCGGCGGGCGTCGAGGCGGCGATGGGCGACGTCACCGCCTACGACTCGATCGTCGAGCCGGTCGCTCACAGCGACGCCGTCGTCAACCTCGTCGCGCTCTCGCCGCTTTTCGAACCGCCCGGCTCGCTGAGCCACGACGCCGTCCACCTCGGGGGTACCCGGAACCTCGTTCGGGCCGCCGAGGGGGCCGACGTCGATCGGTTCGTCCAGATGAGTGCCCTCGGCGCCGACCCCGACGGGCCGACGGCGTACATCCGTGCGAAAGGGCACGCGGAGGACGTCGTCCGCGGGTCGGCGCTGGCGTGGACGATCTTCCGTCCCTCGGTCGTCTTCGGCGACGGCGGGGAGTTCGTCCCGTTCGCACGCAAGCTCTCGACGCCGTACGTCACCGGACTCCCCGGCGGCGGTCGCACGCGGTTCCAGCCGATCCACGTCGGGGATCTCGTCCCGATGCTCGCGGACGCACTCGCCGGGGACGAACACGTCGGGGAGAGCTACGAGATCGGCGGCCCGGAGGTGTTGACGCTCGCGGCGGTGACCGAACTGGCATACGAGGCCGTCGGCAAGTCGGTGACGGTCGTTCCGGTTCCGATGGCCCTCGCGCGTGTGGGGCTGACGATCGCCGGACCGGTCCCGTTCGTCCCGTTCGGCCCCGATCAGGCCCGCTCGCTCGGGATGGACAACACCGTCGTCGAAAACGACGTGGGCGCCTTCGGCGTCGAACCCGACGAACTGACCACCCTCCGGACGTATCTCGGGCTCGCGGGTGGCGGGTGATCGACCGGTCGCCGAAGCCGTTTCCATTGGAAATACTAGTGTTTTGCGGCCGCTACTGTCAGTTTACGCGAGTTACTTCGAGAATCGAGAGTCACGCTGCCACAAGCTTTATGTCGGTTATGACATTCGGTTCGAGACAACGGAGCCCCCAGATACACAATGAAGCTGGCGATGATCGGATTCGGGCAGGCCGGTGGCAAGATCGTCGATCGATTCCTCGAGTACGACGAGAACACTGGCAGCAGGATCGTCCGTGCGGCGATCGCTGTCAACACCGCGAAGGCGGACCTGATGGGGCTCGATCGGATCCCACAGGAAAACCGCGTGTTGATCGGTCAGGCCCGCGTGAAAGGCCACGGCGTCGGGGCGGACAACGAACTCGGCGCGGAGATCGCCGAGGAGGACATAGACGAGATCCAGAACGCGGTCGATAAGATCCCGACACACGAGGTCGACGCGTTCTTAGTCGTCGCCGGCATGGGCGGTGGCACGGGCTCGGGTGGCTCACCGGTCCTCGCGAAACACCTCAAACGGATCTACACGATCCCCGTCTACGGGCTCGGCGTCCTGCCAGGGACCGACGAAGGCGGCATCTACACGCTGAACGCCGCCCGATCGTTCCAGACGTTCGTCCGGGAGGTAGACAACCTGCTCGTGTTCGACAACGACTCCTGGCGGTCGGCCGGCGAGTCGGTCGAGGGGGGCTACGAGCAGATCAACACGGAGATCGTCCGCCGGTTCGGCATCCTCTTCGGTGCCGGGGAGGTCGGGGAGGGCCAGGAGATCGCCGAGAGCGTCGTCGACTCCTCGGAGATCATCAACACGCTCTCGGGCGGGGGCGTCTCGACCGTCGGTTACGCCAGCGAGGACGTCGAGCTCGCGGCGAGCGGCGGCGGCCTGCTCTCACGGTTTACCGGCGGCGGTGGCGCCCAGGACGACGGCCTCGACGCCGCGAACACGACCAACCGCATCACGAGTCTCGTCCGCAAGGCCGCGCTCGGACGGCTCACCCTCCCCTGTGAGATCCAGGGGACAGAGCGGGCGCTCCTCGTCCTCGCCGGCCCGAGCAAGTATCTCAACCGGAAGGGGATCGAGCGTGGCCGGAAGTGGCTCGAGGAGGAAACCGGCAGCATGGAGGTCAGAGGCGGGGACTACCCCCGGCAGGTGCCGGAGGTCTCCGCCGCCGTCTTGCTCGCGGGCGTGACGAACGTCCCGCGGATCAAGCGCCTCCAGCAGGTCGCCATCGAGGCCCAGGACACGATCGAGGACATCCAGGCCCGAAGCGACCGGAACCTCGAAGGGCTCGTCGAGGACGACGAGGACGAACTCGAGCCGCTCTTCTGAGCCGGCGATCCGGGACGTTTTTTCCCGTCGACCCCGAGGTGACGAGCGATGCGCGTCGTCGTCCCGTTCGCCGTCGGGGAGCCAAAGAGCCGTCTCGCACCCGCCCTCGGGGCCGACGAGCGAGCCGCGTTCGCCCGGGCGTCCCTCGAGGACGTCCTCGAGGCGGTGAGGGCAGCCGGCGGCGAGCCGACGGTGCTCGCGACGGCCGATCCCCGCGTCGACGCGGAGACCGTCGTCGACGAACGGTCGCTCACCGCGGCCGTCAACGCCGCCATCGCCGACGCGGGGCCCCCGGTCGCGGTGGTGATGGCCGATCTGGCGCTCGCGACGGGCGAGGCCGTCACGGAGCTGCTGGCGGCCGACGGCGAGGTCGTCCTCGTGCCGGGACGGGGTGGCGGAACGAACGCGATCGTCGTCCGGCACCCGGAGTTCCGGGTCGACTACCACGGCGCGTCCTACCGGGACCACCTGGCCATCGCCCGCGAGATCGGCGCCGACGTCGGGACGGTCGACTCCTATCGCCTCTCGACGGACGTCGACGAGCCCGCGGATCTCGTCGAGGTACTGCTTCACGGTCGCTCGCGCTCGCAGGCAGTCCTCGAGGATGCGGGGTTCGTCCTCGACGTCGACGACGGCCGGGTACGGGCGGGTAGGGAGGGTCGGGAACGCGCGTGACCGACTCGGTCTCAGCCGGGCGAGCCGGTGGCCGCGAGACGCCTGCCGATCGCCGATCGAAGCGAGCGGTTGACCGACTCGCCACCCCGGACGAGCACGAGCGTCCCGGACACCTGGTCGCCGATCCGGTCGGGGATCGCCCCCGAGAAGACGCGTTCGACGGAGCTCCTCGTCGAGGTACCCATATACGTCGTGTCGTACGCCGCCGCGGCGGAGACCAGCGCCGCCTCGACGTCCTCGGCGACGAGGACCTCCGCGTCGTAGCCGTCGAGGCCGACTATCTCGGCGTGTTCCTCGATGATCGCCCGGCCACGCTCGCGGAGGGCCTCCGGATCGTCGTCGTCGGCCGACTGGACGTTGATCAGCGTCAGGGAGTCGCCACCGGCCCGAACGAGCGTGGCTGCCTGCCCCACCGCGGCCCTGGAGTGGGACCCCTCGTCGACGAAGACGACGACGTCGCCCACGTCGCCGCCCTCTCTGACGAGCGTCACCTCACAGGGAGCACGCTCGATCACGCGGTCGATGTTCGAGCCGAGCACGCGGTGGCGACGCTTTCGAGTCCCCGACCACCCCATCACGACGCCGTCGGCTCGCTCCACCTCGAGGACGTGGAGGATCGTCTCGCCGACGTCGCGGCCGACGATCGACCGCGTCCGGAGACCGACGTCGAACCCCTGGACGATCCCCTCCGCCTCCGCGAGCAACGCCCCCTGGCGGTCGATCCGCTCTCGCTCGTGGACGACTTCCTGGGCCAGGGAGGTCTGGTCGGGGACGGTGAGCACGTTGACGAGGACGATCTCCGCGTCGTCGTAGGCGGCGGCGTTCGCCGCCGCGAGCCGGATCAGCCCGCGCTGGGTTTCCGGATCCGCTATCGGGACGACGATCCGGTGGGGTTTCCCGCCCTCGAGCTCTTCCGCCGGCTCGACCGTGTCGACGATGGCCTCGCCGACGAGCCCCGTCCGGTCGACGCGCGGTCGGCCGTAGAACAGGTACCAGAGCCCGCCGACGACCACGATCCCGACGCCGCCGACGACCGGCAGGAGATCCATCTGCGTGATGATGAACAGCCCGGAGCCGACGCCGAACAGCTGGATCCAGGGGTACGCCGGCGAGCGGAACTCGGGGTCGTACCAGTCGGGGTCGCGCCGGCGAAAGGCGATCAGACTGAGACAGACGAGGATGTAGACGACGATCTGGAACGCGCCGGCGGTCTTGGCGATCTCCTCGACCGGGAGCGCGAGGATGATGAACAACATCGCTCCACCGGTGGTCAAGATCGCGGTCACGGGGGTGTGAAACCGGCCGCTGACGGAGGCGAAGCGCTCGGGGAACAGCCGGTCGCGGCTCAACGCGAACGGATACCGCGAGGCGGTGAGGATGCCGGCGTTGGCGGTGCTGACGAGCGCGAACATCGCCGCGACGACGATCAGGGCGACCCCGAGAAAGCCGAAGTGGGGCTCGACGCCGTCGACCATCGGCGTCTCCGATCCCATCAGCGTGTCCGCGTCGACGGTACCCACGAGGACGAAGACGATCAACGCGTAGAGCGCCGTGGTGAGCGCGAGCGAGACGAGCAACCCGAGGGGTAGGTTCCGTCCGGGATTTTCGATCTCCTCGGCGACTGCGGCGACCTTGGTCACGCCGCCGTAGGAGATCAACACCAGAGCGGTCGCGCCGAACAGGCCGACGGTCCCCTCGGCGAAGAACGGCTCGTAGCTGCCGCCGTCGACGTTCGAGAGGGTGAGGCCGACGAACCCCCCGAGGATGAAGAGCATCCCGACGACCAGCAGTTTCTGGAGACCGCCGGTCTGTTTGACGCCGACCACGTTGACCGCGGTCAGCAACAGTCCGACGACGACCGCGATCACTTCGAGCTCGAACTCCGTCACGGTGAGACCGAACTGCGCGAACACGGGTGCGAGGTACAACATCCCGCCGACGAGCGCGAGTGCGCCCTTGAACATCAACATCAGCCACGTCCCGAGGCCCGCGATGGTGCCGGCCCCCGGCCCCATCCCGCGCTCGATGAAGATGTAGTC
>PUPA01000229.1 GCA_003552885.1 Natrialbaceae archaeon | reverse complement strand
CGGGCGACCTCCGCGAGGGTCTCTTCGGGATCTGTGGCGTAGTAGAACGCCTCCATCGACCAGACGTGATCGATCGCGTCGTCGGCGAACGGCAGCGAGCCGAACTCGCCGACCACGTAGCCGACCCGGTCGTCGGCCGTGTAGGAGGCCGCGTTCCGTGCCATCGCCGGCGAGCCGTCCAGCCCGTAGACCGCGCCGGCGTCGTAAGTCTCCCGCAGGGCCCGGCCCGCGTAGCCGCTGCCACAGCCCAGATCGACCACGACGTCGCCGGGCTCGACCGGCATCCGCGCGAGCGCCTCCTTCGCGGTGTTCCAGTGGCGTTCTTCCATCCCCCTATCCCGGCCCTCGGTGGCCCAGCGGTCGAACTCCTCGCGGACGCTCATACGCCCACCTGAGCCGGGACCGAGTAAAACGGTTCGTTCGTGACGCCGAAGATCGCGTAGAGCGATCAGTCGCCGAAGATCGTCTCGTGGAAGGCGATCACGAGTCCGGGAACAACGGCCATGAACAGGTGTTCCTCGAGGGGGATGCCGGCGATCTCGACCCCCGTCCGGAGCTCGATCGAGAAGACGCCGACCGCGAGGGTGTACCGATCCCAGACGTACGCGATCGGGTACAGCGCGAGGATCGTGACCGCGGCCCGCCGGAGCGCGCCGGCCCGCCGGAGGAGGGCGAACGCGATCGCCCCCCAGAACAGCTCCGTTGCGAGGTAGGTGTATCGTCCGAGAACGCCGATGTTGGGTACCATACCGCGCGTTCGGTCCCCACGCTCAAAAGTCGGACGCCGCCGATCGGAGCCAGTGGCACCCCCGCCGCTTCCGACTCCCGGCCTCCCGTCACCGGCCCCCGGCCTCCCGTCACCGGCCCCCGGCCTACTCCATCGCCGCCTCGACCTCGTCGAACGGCGGGGACTGTGGCCACTCCTCGGCGACCCAGGCGTACTCGACGAGGAGCTCCTCGTCGACGACGAACACTGCCGGCCGGGGTTCTTCGATCCCTTCCATCCCATCCAGATCGTGGACGATATCGTAGGCCCGCGCGACGTCGTTTCGGGGATCGGAGTACAGCGGGTACGACAGGTCGAGGAAGTCGGCGAACCGCCGGTGGTCGAACGGCTGTGAGATGCCGACCCCGACGACGGCGGGCTCCTCGACGGGCCAGCTACGCTCTGTGATCTCCGACCACCAGTAGCGGGA
This sequence comes from Natrialbaceae archaeon, assembly GCA_003552885.1. GTDB lineage: Archaea > Halobacteriota > Halobacteria > Halobacteriales > Natrialbaceae > Tc-Br11-E2g8. The sequence goes on along the minus strand of PUPA01000229.1, from coordinate 5,991 downwards.
CTTCCCGCCCCAGTTCAGCGGGTAAAAGAGCAGACAGACGCCGCCCGACTCGGCCGCGAGCCCCGAGAGCGTACGGTCTTCCCAGTACTCGTCGGTGACCAGCGGCCGGGTGAAATCGGGCGCGCGGTCGCCGGGTTCGGGGTGATCAGACGGCGGGAACGCGACCAGCTCGAAGTCGACCATTCAGGCTCCCTCCCCGTAGATGCGATCGAGGTACTCGACGATCCGGCCGCTCTCGGGCATCGTCACCCCACGGTCGTGATCGACCAGCACGGGCACCGACCGCGTCCCCGCGACCCGCGCGACGGCGTTTCGGGTGCTATGTCCCCCGGCGACGAACCGCGACCGGGCGGAGAGGCCGTACCGGTCGAGTCGCCGGACGACGCGCTCGCAGTACGGGCAGCCGTGTAAGCGATACAGCGTCAGCTCCGGATCGTCGGCCGGCGTGTCGTCTTCGCTCATCGTCGAGCACTCGGTCCCCGGAAACAAAAACCTCCCCCGCCCGCGAGCTTCGACGCCCGTCTCCGTCCGCAAGCTTCAACGACCGGCCGGGCCAAAGCCGGGTATGATCACCGGCAGACGGATGGCCGCCGTCGACGAGAACGCCGCGGCCCTCGGGGTCCCACGCAAACAGCTGATGGAGTCGAGCGGGAACGCCGTGGCCCGGGCGATCCGAGCGCGTGCCGACCCGGGCGACCGGGTGGTCGTCGTCGCCGGTCGGGGGAACAACGGCGGCGACGCGTTCGTCGCGGTTCGTTTTCTCGAGGGCTATGACGTGACGACCCTGCTTCTCGGCCGTGCGGAGGCGATCGGCACCGAAATCGCCCGGGAGAACTGGGCTGCCCTCGAGGTCGGCGGCTACGAGCTCCGGGAGGTCGGGGACGCGAGCGCGTTCGAGCTCCCCGAAGCCGACGTGATCGTCGACGCCGTCCTCGGGACGGGGATCAGCGGCGAGCTCCGGGAGCCGGCGGCGACGGCCGTCCGGGCGATCGACGACGCGGACGCGACCGTGGTGAGCGTCGACGTCCCCACGGGGTTCGACGCCGAGACGGGGGACGCGAGCCGCGCCGTCGACGCCGACCACGTCGTCACCTTCCACGCGACGAAACCGGGGCTCGCCGACCTCGAGGCGACCGTCGAGGTCGCCGACATCGGCATCCCCGCGGCGGCCGAGCGGTTCGTCGGCCCCGGCGACGCTGCCGTGGCCCGGCCGACCGCCCGTGAGGGGCGGGCCTACGTGATCGGCGGCGGCCCGTACGCCGGGGCGCCGGCACTCGCCGCCCTCGCGGCCTTGCGTGGCGGGATGGAGCTCTCGTTCGTCGCCGCCCCCGGGGCGGTCGCCCCCGAAATTCAGGGGTACGCCCCGGATCTGATCGTCCAGCCGTACCCAGGGGAAGTGTTGACGCCGGAGGCCGTCCCGGAGCTCGTCGAGACGGCCGAGCGGTACGACGACGTGGTCGTCCTCGGGCCGGGGCTGGGTGCCGCCGAGACGACCCTCGAGGCCGTCCGGGCGTTCCTCGAGTCGTACGCCGGCCCCGCGGTCGTCGACGCGGAGGCCCTCGACGCCGTCGGCGACGTCGACACCGACGCGACGCTCGTCTGTACGCCCAACCGCCGGGAGCTCGCCCGGATGGGCGGCCCCGAGGTGGACGACCTGCGCGACGCGGTCGACGACGTGGAGGCGCTGGCGGCCGTCCTCGACTGCGTGGTGCTCGCGAAAGGCGCGACGGACGTGATCTCCGACGGCGAACGCACCCGACTCAACCGCTCGGGGACGCCGGCGATGGCCGTCGGGGGCACCGGCGACACGCTCGCGGGGCTGGTCGCCGCCCTGCTCGAGGAGGCCGGACCGTTTGAGGCGGCCTGTGCCGGCGCGTACGTCAACGGGCTGGCCGGCGAGCGCCTCGCCGGAGATGGCGAACTCGGTTTGCTCGCCGCCGAACTCGCCGACGCGCTTCCCGCGGCGCTGTGGGGTGGTGACGATGCGTGAAGAAGATCCCGGGGAGGACGGACGTCACGAACCGGACGAACGCGAGTCGGCCGCCGACGATCCCGGGGAGTCGGCGGCCGACGCGCTCACCCACACCACCGAGGAAGGGGACGTCCAGATGGTCGACGTCGGCGGGAAACCCGACGTCGACCGGCGGGCGGTCGCCGCCGGCGAGATCCACCTCCAGCCGTCGACGGTCGCGGCGATCCGGGCCGACGAGGTCGGCAAGGGGGACGTGCTCGCGACCGCGCGCGTCGGTGCGATCGACGCGGTCAAACACACCTGGGAGACGATCCCGATGTGCCACCAGATCCCGATCACGAACGTCGAGACCGCGTTCGACGTCGGCGGGGACCGGATCGCCCTGGAGGTCGCCGTCGAGACGACGGGCAAAACCGGCTGTGAGATGGAGGCCCTCCAGGGAGTCACCACCGGGTTGAACGTCGTCTGGGACATGGTCAAAGCGATCGAGAAAGACGAGTCGGGGAACTATCCGGCGACCCGAATCTCGACCGTCCGGGTCCTCGAGAAGCAGAAAGGGCGACGCTGACTCACGATCGGAGGAGCCGAACCCTGTCGGCGGCGATCGCGGCGGTGACCTCGTCGGTGACCTGGACGGCGTTGAACGCCTCGCGGCTGGCCCTCCCGCCGCGACAGTCCCGGCGGGCGTCGGTCGAGCAGACGTTCAGGCCGTACTCGACCCGGTCGTATCGCTCCCTGAGGCTGGCGTGGACCTCGTCGGTCGCGACCGGGCGACGGCCCTGGGCCGTGCTAAACAGCTCCCCGTCGGTTTCCGGGACGTACGGCGACCCCATACTGTCGATCACCACCGAGTGGACGAGCTCCGAGCCGTCCCCGTTCCATCCGCGGATCCACTTCTCGAAGACGGTTCCGCGGTGGATCGTCCGGCCGACGCCGACGCCGAGGGCACCGACGCCGACGCCGGCGCCGGCCGCCGCGAGCAGCTGCCGTCGGCTGAGCATGTGCGACGGTTCGTCCGACCGCGGATGAACCTACCGTCTTATCTCGAACCCCGCCTCACCGCGGGGATCGCCGTACTCGACCTCGACGGCCTCGACCTCCGCGGCCGGACTCCCCTCCCGGCACCACTCGACCATCGACTCGACGGCATCCGTGGGCCCCTCGAAGACGGCCTCGACCCGCCCGTCCGGGAGGTTGCGAACCCAGCCGTCGACGCCGTGATCGTCGGCTCGGTGCCGGGTGTTCGCCCGGTAGTAGACGCCCTGGACGGTCCCCGAGACGAAGACGTGCGCTCGCGTTCGGTCGTCCATGGCGGCCGGTCGGTCGCCAGGAACAAAAAGTCCGCCCGTCGATCCCGGCGCCCGTCCGCGTCGGCTCTCACCCGGCCCGCTCAGAGGAGCGTGCCGGCGGCCGTCTCGAGGCCGGTCGCGACGCCGACGAGCAGGCCGACGTAGACGGCCGTACCGGCCATCGAGTACAGCGAGAACCGGTAGCCGGAGACCTCGGTCATCGCCGTCGGGACGGTCATCCACCCCCTGGCTACCGGGAGGACGTTGGTGAGGGCGATCGCCGCGGGACCCCACCGGTCGAACCAGCGCTCGGACCGGTCGACGTGGCGCCGTTCCACCGGCAGCCGATCGCTCGCGACGGGGTCGACGTCCAGGTGGCGGATCGAGAGGAAAAGCAGCGTCTGTCCGACGGTGGCGCCGACCGCGGCCGCGACGAGCACGGGTGCGAGTTCCACGAACCCGGTGCCGGCCGCCAGGACGACGCCGACGAACAGCGTCCGCGTCGGGAGCAGCTTTCCGACCAGCATCCCCTCGAGGACGAAGACGGCGAGCAGCGCGGCCGCTCCGTACGTCACGACGAACTCGAGGGTCGCTCCTGCCGTGGCGTCGATCACTGTCCCCAGTCCGTGGGGGTCGTATAAGTCTCTTCTCGCTACACGGAAAGTCCGGGCTCGCCTCGCTACACGGAAAGTCCGGGCGGAGGTCGTTCCGAGCGCGTCGTCCACCTGCGGACGAGCGTGAGGTGTCGGCTCCCACTGAGGACGCGATCGCTTCTCGGAGAAGACGCGATCACTTCTCGCCGGTGACCTCCTCGCCTGCGGGAGTCCCTTCCGCGTCGAACCGACCGCGGGTTCGGTAGCGGTAGATCAGGTAGACGACGACGGAGGCGAAGACGACGGCGTAAAGCGGCTGGCCGGTGTCGATCGAGTACAGTAGGGCGATGACGTTCAGGAAGATGCCGAGGAGGTAGAAGCCGGCCTGGAGCGTCGATACCTTCATTCGACCCGACGTAGCCCCGGAGGGCATATGAGCGTTGTTCCCCGTCCCGGTCGGTCCGTCGCCACGAACCGGTCCGGTTTTGAGGGCCGACGTCTACGGAACGGTCGTGACAGTCGTCCTCGCCGGCGTCGGCGCCGACACCACCAACCTCGGCGTGCTCGGCCCGCTGTACGACGACGGCCGCTTCGAGTACCTGCCGATCCCGGAGAAAACCCGCGAGACGGACGAGCGAGAGAGCCTCGGCTCCTGGGAGCTGCGGTACGACGACCGGACCGCCGCGGAGCTCGCGGCTACCGTCAGGCCCCGTCCCGTCCGCGAGCCGGAGCTGGCCGTCGAGGGCGCGGAGCTGGCCGACTGGCCGATCCACCACGATCCGAACTTCGAGTCGCTGACCTACGGCGAACACCGCACGAGCGGTTACGTCTCCCGGCTCTCCGCCCTCGACCCCGGCGACGTCGTCGGCTTCTACGCCGGCCTGCGCCGGCCGGACGGCGAGCGCGCCCACCGGTACCTGATCGGCTACTTCACCGTCGCGTCGGTGGCGGTCGTGGGGCCCGAAACACCGCCGGCCGAGCGACGGCGGATCCTCGAGGCCCATCCGGAGAACGCCCACGCGAAACGGGCCAGAGGCGACCGCCCGTTCCTCGAGGGAAAGCGGATCGTCGTCGTCGACGGCCGGGAGCCCGGCGGACTCTTCGAGCGCCATCCGATCCGGCTCAGCGACTACCGCGTGAAGCCGGGCAACGAGCGGCCGGCCTACTACCTCCGGGAGACGATCGCCACGAACTGGTCGGTCCGGGAGGGTGGGGAGAACATGACCTACAAACCGGCCTACCGGTGTGCGATCGAGCGGGAGGCGTTCGTCGACCGGGTGGGTCGCCCCGGCGAGCGGTCGGACGCCGACCCCTGAATCACCGTCAGTGACACCGGATCCAGACGTCGGAATCGCCGTCCAGAGCACCAGAGCCGAGCGTTCGAACAGCCGTCCGGGATGTCGGAGCCGAGCGTTCGAACCGCCGTCCCGACCCGGGCTGTCCCGTCGCGTGGACGACACAGCCCCCAGCAAAAAATTCCGGTATCTGTCGCGCTGAGATCCCCGAAACCGGTGGTATCGCCCTCCCACGATCCGGATCGGCCGGTCTGAGACTGAAGCCGGAACGAGCCTTGCCGCTTTCTACGCCAAAACGCCGAATTCGCCGCCCTTGGGGCCTGAAACCGTGGATTTTTGTTTCCGGGGTCGTTACCGAAGTCGAATGCATCCGAACGCGACCCGACGACGGTTCCTGGTCGGTGCCGGCACGGCCGGCTCGACCGCTCTCGCCGGCTGCCTCGGCGAGGAGGGAGTCGGAGACGACGATGACGAGGGGACGGACGACGACGAAGCGGCGGCCGCCTACGAGCTCTGGGCGGCCGACCAGGGCCTCGACACGATCTACATCTACGAGTCCGGCGGCGAGGCGGCGTTCGAGCTCGTCGACGAGATCGACACGGCGGCCGACGGCGGAGAAATGCCCCACATGGTCGATTACTCCGCGGACTACGAGTACGCCGCGGTCGCCTGCCCGGCCGGCGCGCGGACGCTTATCTACCGCACCGAGGACCGCGAGCTGGTCGCGAACCTCGAGACGGGCGCGGGATCGCACTTCGCGGGCTTCTCGCCGGACGACGAGTACCTCCACGTCGACGTCATCGGCGAGGAGACGATCGTCCGGATCGACGCCGACCTCGAGG
>PUPA01000189.1 GCA_003552885.1 Natrialbaceae archaeon | reverse complement strand
GAGTGTCACTGTCTGTCCTCTGATGGGTACCCCCGGCCGACGGCCGGGAGGCCGCCGCGTCGGCGGTCGGTCAGTCGACGATACTGGGTTCCCGGCGGGGATATGAATGACCGCCATACCGTCCCGGCAGGATGACCGATACCGACCGCCGGGACCACGGCAGGGCCGTCCTACCGTCGGTGTCGGCCCGCCGGAACCGTTCGACGGACGGGTCAACCCGGGTCGTCGGGGTTCGTTCGACGAGCGTTCACTCGACGACGACGTCGAACGCGACGCTTTCGTCGGTTCCGTCGTGATCGGCACCGAGCGTGACCGTCACGTCGCCAGTCAGCGTGAAGCCGTCCGCCAACAGCGCGGGGCTGGTGCTCGCGACGAGGTACCGAAGCTCCCTTCCGGACCCGTCATTGCTCGCGGTGACGCCATCGGGACCGACGAGGGAGATCGACGTACCGGAGTCGTCGACGAGCTCCAGGTTCTCGACCTCGATCGTCGCGTCGTCGGCTTTCGCCTGGACACCCATCCGACCCTGCGGGGCACCGCCACCCGCGGTGACCACGGATCCATCGAGGTCGAACGTCGACTCGTCCGCGTCGCCGTCGTACTCGAAGGAGAACGGGACCGTCTCGCCATCCTGCCAGGTGTAGTTCGTGTCTTCGTCGGTCTGTGTGGACTCCCAGATGCCGACTTCCCACGTCTGGGGGCCGCCGCCGTCACCGAACCGGCCGCGAGCGGTCATGCTGGATTGGGCGAACTCCTCTTCGACGGTGAGAAAGCCCTCGCCGACTGCGGTCCTGACCCCGGCCTCGGCCTCCTCTCCGAGGAAGGACTCGAGGTCGTTGTGGCGGCACTGTTCGGCGTGGAAATCGACAGCGAACGTCGATTCAGCACCCTGAAGCTCGTTGCCAACGTCGGTCGGGATCTCGATTTCGACACAGAGCTCCACGGCCTCCTCCGGCTGGTGACAGAACTCCTCCTCACCGGCGGGGACAGCGATGCAGCTGCCGAGCGCGCCGAAGAGCCCATCCAGACTGTTTTCGTAGATGACTACCTCCGTCTCATCCGCGAGGGTGAGCGTCGCGGTGGCGTTCGCGGCTTCGCCGATGGTGAGCATGTCGTCGTTGTCATCGACGTCGTAGAGGTCGTCGGCAGAGACGTTGCCCGCTTCGTAACCCGTCTGTTCGTCGGCGTCGAAACAGACCTTTGCGAAGCCGGGGTTGCCCTCGATCTCGACCTCCCAGCAGAACTCGTATTCGTCGCCGGGTTTGGCGTCCGTGATATCGATCTCCTCGGTGACGACTGCCTCGCCGCTAGCGTCGTCGGCGCTGAAGTACTCCAGCTGGTCCGGGCCGATGCCGTCCTGGTTGACGCGCACGACCTTCTGTTCGACGTTCAGCGCGAGGGTGCCCGCAGTCAGGGTGTTGCCCTCGAAGGTCTGCTGGTCGCTGAAGTACGCCGTCGTACCGAGTCCCGCGCCCGCAGAGGCGATCCCGACCGCGCCGAGGCCGCCGAGTACGCGCCGTCGCGAGAGTCCGATGTTGTTTTCGTCTGTCATGATGTGTACCCCCTTGGGGGAATCCCACCGGTGGAGTCGAACCACCGTAACCGACCCGCACACGCGAGGTGTGCTGTCGAGTGGGAATCGATCGGGCGAGAACCGATCGTCGATCGGTTCAGTCGGTCTGCGACGGATCGTCGTTGTGGCGGCACTGTTCGGCGTAGAAGCCGAGGTCTAACGAGACCGAGTCGCCCTGTGCGACATTGACGCCTTCCTGACCGATCGGGAACCACCACTCGAAGGCGACACACGAGGAGTCGACGACCGGTGCGAAACAGGAGTCGCCATCGGCGGTTTCGAGCGCGACGGCCTGGAAGGCCTCGTCGTTCAAGGCATTCAGCACGTCGTTGAGGGAGCCCTCGAGGAAGACGGGCCCGCCGTTTGGCTCCCGCGAGGCGATGTCGTCGAAGCCGTCGTTCTCGTTCATACAGTCTGGCACGAGGCGGAGCCGAGCCTTGACAAAGTTACCGAGGTCGCCGCTGCCGCGGTCGATGTTGGTCGCACCGGCCCAGATGTACGCCGGGTTGTCACAAACGTGCAGCGAGAAGGTGACCTCGCCGCTGTCTCCGGGCTTGACGTCGTCGAGCTCGATGAGACTCTCCTCGTTGGGGCCGAAGGAGACACCCGCCTCCTCCATGTCGAGGCCACACTCGCTGTGGATGACGATGTCCGAGAGGTCGTCGTCAGCCATCGGTCCCCCGAGGTCGCTCTCAAGGACCAGGTCCGTGTCGGCGTCGCCGTCGAGAATGACGAGACGGGTCACACCGGTACCGAAGTCCGGGTCGAAATTGGGTCCGCCGCCCGCGAGCTCGGCGGCCCCGTTCAGATCCGGATCGATCCGCAGTGCGAAGTTCTCGGTGAGCGAACCCAGCACGCCGCCGTCGGTACGGTTGTCTCCCCAGATCCAGTCGGCGGTCGCCACGCTCGAATCGATCGAGTACTCGTCGTCACTGCTGTCTCCAGGGTCGTCCTCGACTTCCCAGTCGAGACTCTCCCAGTTGACGTTCGTGAGATCTCCCTCAATCTCGAAGGAGGCGTAGCCACCACCGTCCTCGTTGCCGAACTTATCGAGGACGAAAAAGAGCCGGGGCTCACCCAGCTCACCGTCGCCGAGGTCTTGGCGGTAGACGAACAGCACGGCCGTGTTGTCGCGCTGGATGTCGAGGAAGCGTGAGGAAACCTCGTCGCGGTCGTCGTCGTAGTACTCTTGGGGCGTACGCTCGTCAACGATTGGCGAGATGCAGTAGGACTGTCCTTCGTAGGTGACATAGTACTCGCCGTCCTCACAGTCACAGCAGGCGGGGATCTCCGCCGCGTTGAACACGGCGTTCTCGCCACCGTAGACGACGCCACCGAGATCCTGTTCGCCGTCGCCGGCGTCGTCGGGGAACGCGTTCACGTAGGGGTAGTTTGGGGCCCCGTCTTTCGTCGCGTAGTCCTGTGGACGGACGTCGGGCTGTGCTCCCCAGTAGCGCTGTTGCCAGTCGACTTTGATCGCGAGCGTGCCCGTGGTGATGGTGTTGCCCTCGAACGATTGCTGGTCGCTGAAGTACGCGGTCGTGCCGAGGCCCGCACCCGCAGAGGCGACCCCGACGGCGCCGATGCCGGCGAGGACTCTCCTGCGGGAGAGGCCGAATTTGTCGTTGTTGTCGGTCATGATCAGGCCGCTCCGTTCTCACCCGTCTCGAACGGCTCGTCGTTGTGGCGGCACTGTTCCGCGTGGACCTGAAGGTCGAAGCTCGACTCAGCACCCTGAAGCTCGTTACCAACGTCGGTGTCGATTTCGATGGTGACACAGAGTTTCACCGGACACTCCGTATCGTGGCAGAGCTCGTCTTCCTCCGTTCCGGAAGGAACGATGAGCCCGTCGCCGAGCACAGCGAGCAGTGCGCCAAGGCTGTTATCCTCTTCCCCCTGTGGGAAGATCTCAACTTCCTCGCCGGTTGGCGTCGCCGGGCCTTCCTCCTGTTCCTCGCACAGCGTCAGCGTCGCGGTCGCGGTTGCAGCCTCGCCGATGGTCACCATGTCATCGTCGTCATCGATGTCGAAAAGGTCGTCCGCGAAGACGGTCCCGACCTCCGCTCCAGTCTGGTCGCTTACGCCGTCGACTTTCACCATCGCGTATCCAGGGTTGCCCTCGATTTCGACCTCCCAGCAGAACTCGTACTCATCGCCGGGTTTGGCGTCGGTAATCTCGATTGGTCCCTCGACCATGACCGGACCATCACTTTCGCCAAAGTAATTCACCTCGTCCGGACCGATACCGTCCTGGTCAAGGGTGTGAATGCTCTGGGTTACACTCAGCGCGAGGGTGCCCGCAGTCAGGGTGTTCCCCTCGAAGGTCTGCTGGTCGCTGAAGTAGGCGGTCGTGCCGAGTCCCGCACCTGCGGAGGCGATCCCGACCGCGCCGAGGCCGCCGAGTACGCGCCGTCGCGAGAGTCCGATGTTGTTTTCGTCTGTCATGGTGGTTGTCTCCTGAGCGGACGCCACCGGCGACGCTCAGTTACTTCCATTCGGGGATAGCAGGGGACGTAGTTACGAGCGGACACGTCACTCCCGAACGACACCATCGGCTACCGGCGTCGACGACGAATCGCTCGTTCGAGCTCCGTAGGCCTCCCGGACCGGTGGTTCGGGGCGAGCCAGAGCCGTGACAGGCCCAGGCAACCGGCTCGACCGGCGGGCGTTTCGGTCGGTCCGACGGACGGCTGGCCGGGCATACCGGGCCGGCCGGCCGTGCCTACCGGCCCCGTGGACGGACGGTCGGCCACCCGTACCGGTCGGCTGGACCGGCCCGAACGCCGGCAGGGCCGGCGGACCGTCGACGGTACGCACCTCATGGTGAGGTCACTCGCGGGCGAACGGGACGTAACCGCCCTCGATTCCGTCGGAGGGGGGACTCCAGCCATGTTCAGAACCGACAGCCTCCCCGAGGGGGAAATATACGCAATCCTCGCGAACGGCCGCCGCCGCGAGGCGCTCCGCCGGCTGACCGAGGCCGGGGACGGCGTCGTGAGTCTGGACGAGCTCGCGACCGCCATCGCGGCCAGCGAGACCGGCCAGTCGCCGCCGCCGCGGGCCGCCCGCGAGAGCGTCCGCGGCTCGCTCCACCAGACACACCTGCCGAAACTCGCCGAGCTCGGCGTGGTCGACTACGACCGGGACGCCGGGTGCGTGTTCCTCCGGGAGGGCGCCCGCGAGGTCGACCGCTACCTGACGGTGTTCACGCCGTACGGGCTCAGCTGGGGTGAGGTCTACCGGGGGCTCGGCATCGGCTCGCTGCTCGTCGTCCTCGCGGCCCTGCTAGAGGCGCCGGTCGTGGGCGCGGTTGACCCCCTGCTGTGGGTCAGCGCCTCGCTGGCGGCGTTCGCCGGTGCAGTCGCCTCACAGCTCTGGTCGTCCCGCTGGTACGTCCTCCGGGCGCTGCGGGGCTAGGACCTCGACGTGTCCGAAGCGTCGCGTCGCTCGGTGTGTTACGATTCGAAATAACGAGTGTCGGATCCCGACGCTTCGGGACACCGGGGCGCCCTCTCCGCCCTCGACTCGCCGCGATCCGATCGCGTCGGTGGGACTCCGAGTTCAGGTGAGCGAGGAGACGGTCGTCACTCCTCGGCGAGCATCGCGGGGTCGACGTCCATCTCGAACAGCCGGGTGTCACAGTCCAGGCAGGTCGCGGCGACGACGTCCCGACTCCGACAGCACGACTCGACGACGTCCTGGGAGAGCGCCACGGATCCCTCACAGGCCGGACACTGCTCGAGGAAGAGCCTGAGCACCCCCAGGAGGTCGGCCTGGACCGGCAGCGGCCGGTCCTCCCAGTCGGGATCCCAGCCGGGGAGGAGACCCGCGCCGGCCGCGTCGGCGACGCAGGCCGCCCTGGAGGGCCAGTTCGCGAGGTGGTCCCCTCCGGCCCACGCGACGAACGAGTGGGAGTGTTCTTCGAGGTTGAGGTCGTCCGGATCGGCGCCGGAGAGCCGTCCGAGCGAGCGACGAAGCGTCGACTCGTCCGCCCAGTGGCTCTCGATCGCACGCTCCCAGGCGTCCGCGAACGTGGGATCGAGCGTTAGATCCCCGATCTCGGGGTCGTCGACGACGACGTCGATGGCGAGAAGCACCTCCCGTGGGTCGACCTCCTCCCAGGGCGTACGTTCGGGGGCCTTATCGAACAGTGCCAACAGCCAGCCGGGAAAGTACCGTTTCGTGAGCGTCGGCGTGCCCGGGACGAGGTAGCCACGGAAGTAGATCACCGTCACGGCGCCGGCGAACGTGGCGAGACCGAGGAGGACGCCGCCCCCCTGACCGAAGCCGGCGACGGTCGCCGCGAGCAGAAGCGAGAGCAACGCGGCGATAACGACGTTCAACGCGGTACAGGGAACACACCGGTTCGCGCCGGTGTAAGACGGGTTTTTCAGCTCCGAGATTGAGGCACTGAGCCTCGTTGTCGGCTGCATACCCCGACGAAGGGGTCCTGACGGGTAGTTGTACGCACCCTACCGGACCCGACTCGTCGATCCTACCGTCGAGATGCGCTCTCCCCGTCGGCGGCTCCGGCTCGCGAACGCAGAGGGCTCCACTGGCTCATCGCAGAGACTTTGCTGATCGACTCACCCTTCGAGCTCCTCGTCCAAGAGCCCGTTTACCTCACCCGGATCCGCGCTGCCGCCGGTCTTTCGCATGACCTGCCCGACGAGGAAGTTGATCGCGCCCTCCTCGCCCGCCTCGTAGTCCGTGACCGCGTCGGGGTTCTCCTCGATCGCCTCGAGAACCGCCTGCTGCACCTCGTCCTCGTCGGTCTTCCCGAGGTCCTCGCGGTCGACGATCGTGTCGGGGTCGTCGCCGTCGTCGAGCATCCCGCGGAGGACGGCCTCTTTGGCGTTCTTCGCCGTGATCTCGTCGGTCGCGACGAGTTCGACCAGGCGAGTGACCTCCTCGAGTCGGTCCTCGACGTCCGTGATCGTCATGTCGCGGTAGTTGAGTTCGCCGAGCAACTCGTCTGCGACCCACGCCGCCGCGAGGTCGGGGTCGAACTCGCTCGCGACGTCCTCGTAAAAGTCGGCGACCTGTTTCGTCGTGGTGAGCTTCGAGGCCGCCTCGTCGCTCAGGCCGTACTCGGCCCGGAACCGCTCGCGCCGGGCGCTCGGCAGTTCGGGGATCGCGATCTCGTCTTTCCAGTGAGAGACCCGAAGCGGTGGCAGATCCGCCTCCCGGAAGTACCGGTAGTCTTTCTCCTCTTCTTTCGACCGCATCGAGACAGTGATCCCGCGGGATTCGTCCCAGTGGCGGGTCTCCTGTTCGACCGCCCGGCCTCGGCGGATGGCGTTTTTCTGGCGGGTCTCCTCGTAGGCCAGCGCCTTCTCCGCACCTTTGTGACTCGAGATGTTCTTGACTTCCGTCCGATTCGCGGCCGCGAGGACGGCGTCGCTGATCGTCCCATCGGCGTTCGTCTCCGCCTCGGGGACGATCGAGAGGTTGGCGTCGACGCGCAGGCTCCCGTCCCGACTGGAGTCGAAGACGCCGAGGTACTCGAGAACCTCCTCGAGTTCGGCGAGGAAGGCCCGTACCTCCGCGGGACGACGGAAGTCCGGGGCGGTGACGATCTCCATCAGCGGGATCCCGGCACGGTTGTAGTTCACCAGGGTGTACTCGGCGGTGTCGATGTTGCCGCCGACGTGCTGGAG
>PUPA01000011.1 GCA_003552885.1 Natrialbaceae archaeon | reverse complement strand
ATGCGCTGGCTGGGATTTGAACCCAGGTTGTGACCATGGCAAGGTCACGTGATACCACTACACTACCAGCGCCCGTCTCCATCATCAACTACTCCGCGAGGGATGTATAAGGGTTGCGGATCGGTCGGGGTATCGCCGACGGAACCGTCCCGACCGTCGACCGATTCGTGTCGACGAACCCAACGAATTCGGGGCTGTGAACCCGTCACAGCCCCGAAGACGATTCGCTACCCTTTTAAGAGCCGATACGCAAAGACCGGCACAGTCTAGTGACGGGGCACCGAAGCGCCACGGCATGACCGTCAGCGTGCTCGTGCCGTCGTCGATCGCTCGCGAGGCCGAGGACAAACGCGAGGCGACTCGCAAACTCGGCTACGTCGCCCGGGCGGCGACGATCTACCGGGCCGACCGGCTGATCGTCTTCCCCGACCGGGACGGCGAACGCCGGTTCGACGGCGGGTTCGTCCACACCGTGTTGCGGTACGCCGCGACGCCCCCATACCTCCGAAAGGAGGTCTGGGGCCGGCGGGACGAACTGGAGTACGTCGGCGTCCTGCCGCCGCTCCGTGCCACGTCACAGACCGGCTCCGGATCGAACGGTCCGGGGTCGAGAAGACAAGGGATCGTGACCGAGGTCGGACCTGATCGGCGCGTCCGGGTCAATTGCGGACTGCAACACCCGATCTCCCTCGCCGTCCCTCCCGACAGGGAGGTCAGCGAGGGAGAGCGCGTGACAATCAGGATCTCTTCGCGACGACCGGTCCGGGCGAAGCTCGTCGACGACCCCCTCCCGGGGCTCGCCGTCGAGTGGACGGACCTCTCGGCAGCACTCGGCCGTGAGGACGCCGGCGTTCGGATCGCGGCCTCCAGACACGGTGAACCGCTCACCGTCGGAGGCCTCGAGACGCTGGTCGGGCACGTCGAACGCGACGGTTATACCGTCGCGTTCGGGGCGCCCGGGAGAGGGCTGCCGGCCATCCTCGGCATCGAGGAATCGGCCGTCCCGTCGTCGTCGGTAGACGACTGGGCCGGCCGCGACGACGTCGAACCCACGGCGGATCCGGGGTTCGACCTCTGGTTGAATACGGTTCCGAATCAGGGGAGCGAGACCGTCCGGACGGAGGAGGCGATGTTCGCGACGCTCTCGGCTCTCTCACTGAGGACGTGATAGAATGCCACAACGACACGCACCACGCAAAGGCTCACTCGGGTTCGGCCCACGGAAGCGGGCGACCGGCGAGGTCCCCCGCTTTTCGTCGTGGCCGGACGACGACGGACAGCCGACGCTCCAGGGTTTCGCGGGCTACAAGGCCGGCATGACCCACGTGGTGATGATCGACGACGCGGCCAACTCGCCGACAGAGGGGATGGAACGGACCGTCCCCGTCACCATCGTGGAGACGCCGCCAATGCGCGCCGTCGCCCTGCGTGCGTACGAAGACACCCCGTACGGGGCCAAACCGCTGACGGAGGTCTGGACCGACGAGTTCGTCCCCGAACTGGACTCGGTGCTCGACCTCCCCGGCGACGAGTACGACGCCGAAGCCGCCGAGGACGAACTCAGAGGCTACGTAGAGGAAGGGAGGGTCGCCGACGTGCGCGCGATCACCCACACCGTCCCCGCCGCGGTTCCCTCGGTACCGAAGAAACGACCCGACGTGATGGAGACCCGGATCGGCGGCGGCTCGATCGACGAGCGCGTCGAGTTCGGTCTCGAAAGCCTCGCCGACGGCGGCGAGCACACGATGACCGACATCTTCCGCGCCGGCGAGTACGTCGACGCGAGCGGCGTCACGAAGGGGAAAGGGACCCAGGGACCGGTCAAACGCTGGGGCGTCCAGAAACGCAAGGGCAAACACGCCCGCCAGGGCTGGCGTCGCCGAATCGGCAACCTCGGCCCCTGGAACCCCTCGCGCGTCCGGTCGACGGTCCCCCAGCAGGGACAGACCGGCTACCACCAGCGGACGGAGCTGAACAAGCGTCTCGTCTCGATCGGCGACGGCGCCGACGCGACGGTCGACGGCGGCTTCGTCAACTACGGCGAGGTCGACGGACCGTACGCGCTGATCAAGGGTTCGCTCCCCGGGCCAGGCAAACGCCTCTTGCGTTTCCGCCCGGCGATCCGACCGGGAGACCAGCCGCGCCTCGACCCCGAGGTCCGGTACGTCTCCACCGCATCCAACCAGGGATAACTCATGGAAGCTACAGTACACGACCTGGACGGCGAGACGGCGGGGGAGATAGAGCTCCCGGCGGTCTTCGAGACGGAGTACCGCCCGGACCTCATCGCCCGCGCGGTCCGCGCCGCTCAGGCCAACCGAAAGCAGGCCTACGGCGCCGACGAGTTCGCCGGCATGCGGACGCCGGCGGAGTCCTTCGGCAGTGGCCGTGGGCTCGCCCACGTCCCCCGAGAGGGCGGACGCGCCCGACGCGTCCCCCAGACCGTCGGTGGCCGGAAGGCCCACCCGCCGAAAGCCGGGAAGGACCAGGGCGAATCGATAAACGACAAAGAACGGAAGCTGGCCGTCCGGAGCGCGGTCGCCGCGACCGCCGACGGCGGCCTAGTCGCCGAACGCGGCCACCGGTTCCCCGAGGAACTCACGCTCCCGCTCGTCGTCACCGACGAGTTCGAGGAGCTCGTGAAGACGAAAGCGGCCCTCGAGTTCCTCGAGGCCGTGGGCGTCGACGCCGACGTCGAACGTGCCGACGAGGGTCGCAGCGTCCGTGCGGGTCGGGGCAAGACCCGCGGCCGGAAGTACAGGGAGCCGAAGTCGGTCCTCGTCGTGACCTCGAGTGAGTCCGGTCCGTCGATGGCCGCCCGCAACCTCGCGGGCGTCGACGTCGCGACCGCCACGGAGGTCAACGCGGAGGACCTCGCACCCGGCACGCAGGCCGGCCGGCTGACCGTCTGGACCGAGAGCGCCATCGCGGAGGTGAGCGACCGATGACGGGAATCATCGAGTATCCGCTCGTCACCGAGAAGGCGATGAACGACATGGACTTTCGGAACAAGCTCC
The DNA here is from genome assembly GCA_003552885.1 of Natrialbaceae archaeon. Classification (GTDB taxonomy): domain Archaea; phylum Halobacteriota; class Halobacteria; order Halobacteriales; family Natrialbaceae; genus Tc-Br11-E2g8. Next base: position 4,278 of record PUPA01000011.1, on the reverse strand, counting down.
AGTTTCTCGTCGACGTCGACGCGAGCAAACCGGAGATCCGGGAGGCAGTGGAGCGACGGTTCGAAGTCAGCGTCGACAGCATCAACACGCAGGTGACCATGCAGGGCAAAAAGAAGGCGACCGTCACCCTCTCCTCGGAGGACGACGCCCAGGAAGTCGCCTCGCGAATCGGGGTGTTCTGAGATGGGACGACGGATCCAGGGCCAGCGACGTGGCCGTGGCACCCCCACGTTCCGGGCGCCTTCCCACCGGTACAAGGCGAAACTCGACCACAGGAAAGACGCCGGCGACGTGGTCCGCGGGACCGTCGTGGACATCGAACACGATCCGGCCCGCTCGGCGCCGGTCGCCGCCGTCGAGTTCGAGGACGGCGATCGCCGCCTCGTGCTCGCCCCCGAGGGGATCGCAGTCGGCGAGGAGATCCAGGTCGGCATCTCCGCTGAGATCAAACCCGGGAACACGCTCCCGCTGGCGGAGATCCCCGAGGGCGTGCCGATCTGTAACGTCGAGTCGAAGCCGGGTGACGGCGGCAGGTTCGCCCGGGCGTCGGGCGTCAACGCCGACCTGATCACCCACGACCGGGACGCTGCGGTCGTCCAGCTGCCAAGCGGGGAGGTAAAACGCCTCGATCCGCAGTGTCGGGCGACCGTCGGCGTCGTCGCCGGCGGCGGCCGGACGGAGAAGCCGTTCGTCAAAGCCGGCAAGAAGTACCACAAGCTGCGCGCACGCGGCACGAAGTATCCCCGGGTTCGCGGCGTCGCGATGAACGCCGTCGACCACCCCTTCGGTGGTGGCGGCCGCCAACACCCGGGTCGACCGAAATCCGTCTCGCGGGACGCCCCGCCGGGACGGAAAGTCGGCGACATCGCCTCGCGTCGGACCGGCCGGGGTGGGAACAAATGAGTTCGGACTATCGCACCGGCCGCGAAGGTGAGTTCACCTACCGCGGTCACACGCTCGAGGAGTTACAGACGATGGAGCTCGAGGAGGTCGCGGAACTGCTCCCCGCCAGACAGCGGCGAACCATCGAACGCGGGCTCGGCACCGAGCAGCGAAAGCTGCTCGAGCGCGCCCGCGAGAGCGACGAGGAGGAAACCGCCAACGACCCGATCCGGACTCACCTGCGGGATATGCCGATCGTCCCGGAGTTCGTCGGGCTGACGTTCGCGGTGTACACCGGCCAGAGCTTCGAACGCGTCCGGGTCGAGCCGGAGATGATCGGCCACTACCTGGGCGAGTTCCAGCTGACCCGGACCTCCGTCGAACACGGACAGGCGGGGATCGGCGCGACACGCTCCTCGAAGTTCGTCCCACTGAAGTGATCCACGTATGGGAATCAACTACTCGGTCGACGCGGATCCGGAGACGACCGCCAAGGCGATGCTCCGGGAGCGTCATATGAGCCACAAGCACAGCAAGGAGATCGCCCGCGAGATCAACGGCGAGACCGTCGCCGACGCCACGAGCTACCTCGAGGCGGTCGTCGACGGCGAACGGTCGGTGCCGCTTAAGTCCCACAACACCGGCGCGGGCCACCGCGCCGACATCGACGGCTGGGACGCCGGCGGCTACCCCGAGAAGGCCGCGAAGGCCTTCCTCGAGCTGCTCGAGAACGTCGCCGCCAACGCCGACCACCAGGGGTTCGACGGCGAGTCGATGACGATCAGCCACGTCGCCGCCCACAAGGTCGGCGAGTCGATCGGCCGCAAACCCCGCGCGATGGGGAGGGCGACGGCGTGGAACACGCCCCAGGTCGACGTCGAGATCGTCGTCGAGGAGGGTGATGCCTGATGGCGGACGAACACCGGTTCATCCGCGACGGCATGCAACGCTCCCAGATCGACGAGTTCTTCGCCGAGGAGCTGGGTCGGGCCGGCTACGGCGGCATGGAGGTCGCCAAGACCCCGATGGGCACCCAGATCGTCCTCAAAGCAGAAAAACCCGGTATGGTGATCGGCAAAGGTGGGGAGAACATCCGGAAGGTCACCTCGGCGTTAGAGGAGAAGTTCGACCTCGACGATCCCCAGATCGACGTCCAGGAGGTCGACGAGCCGGATCTGAACGCCCGGATCGTCGCCGACCGGCTGGCGAACGCCTTAGAGCGTGGCTGGTACTTCCGGAAGGCCGGCCACACCACCGTCGAACGGATCATAGACGCCGGCGCGCTCGGCGCCGAGATCGTCCTCGCCGGGAAGGTCACCGGCGCCCGATCGCGCGTCGAGAAGTTCAACGCGGGCTACATCAAACACAACGGCGAGCCCGCCGAGGAGATCGTCGACACGGGCCAGGGCGTCGCGGTGATGAAACTCGGCACGATCGGCGTGACGGTGAAGATCATCCCGCCGGGTGCCGAACTCCCCGACGACTTCCGCGTCCACGACGACATGGATCCCGCGGAGATCGTCCCCGACGCGGTCGAGGCCAACGAGGGCGTCGAAGAGCTCCTCGAGGGCGAGCCGATCGAGGCCGACGTCGACGAACCCGACGTCGACGGGGCCGACGCCGAGGAACCCGACCTGGAGGTCCCCGAGGACGTGATCGAGGAGGAAGTGATCGAGGAGGTCGACGACGCGCCCGAGGAGTTCGAGGACGTCGAGGTCCCGGGCGACGACGAGGTCGAAGCGGAACTCGAAGACCTAGAGGAGGACGTCGAGGCCGAAGCCGAGGAGCTGCTGGCCGAGATGGACGACGAGGACGGGGGTGACGCCTGATGGCGATCATCCACGTCGAGGAGCTGCGGGATATGACCCCCGCCGAACGCGAGGTGGAACTCGAGGAGCTCGAGACGGAGCTGCTCAACGCCCACGCCGTCCTCGCGGCCGGCGGTGCCCCGGAGAACCCGGGAGAGATCGGCGAGCTGAAACGAACCATCGCGCGGGTGAAGACGATCCAGCGCGAAGAGGGGGATTTCGAGGAGTAGATGGCGCTCACACCCGAGACCCTGCCGCGACACGAGCTCAACGGGCTTCCCGTCCGCGTCGTCGAGAGTGACGACCCCAGGAAGGTCGGGGTAGCGGGACGTGTCGTCGTCGAGACGACGAACACGCTCGCCATCGAGGTTCGAACCGACGGCGAGTCGCGGGTGCTCACGGTGCCGAAGTCGGGCTCGACGTTCGAGTTCGCGATCACAGATGACGCCGCCGGGGACGAGAAGTCCCCGGGGACCGCGTCCGAACTGGCCGACACCCAACCCGAGCCGTCCGGCTCGGACCGAGCCGACGGCGATTCCGTCGGCTGCCGTGGCGACGCTCCCACACGGGACCGCCACGCTGCCGGCGAGGACGTGGCCTACGTTACGGTCGATGGATCGCGGCTGCTCTCACGACCCGCCAGACGAACCGAAACGAGCGGTGATTCACCATGGCAATAGGACTAGATGTAACAACCCCTCCGGCGCCGGAGAACCCGGAGGAATACGACTACGAGACGTGTCCGTTCTACGGCGAGCTGTCCGTTCGAGGAGGAATCCTCGTGGGCACCGTCGTCTCGACGGAGATGGAAAAGACCGTGGTCGTCGAACGGGAGTACGACGTGACGGTCCCCAAATACGACCGTCAGATGAAACGTCGTTCGCGCGTTCCGGCACACGTGCCGGGCGTGCTCGAACCCCTCTCGGTCGGCGACACGGTCAAGATCGCAGAGTGTCGACCACTGTCGAAGACGAAATCGCACGTGGTCGTCGAGGTAACGGAGGAGGCGTCCATCGAGGACGTCGTCGAACTGACCCGCGAGGCCGAACCCGACCCCGCCCTATCGGCGGAGGACCTCTCTGGTGGAGGTGAGCAGTGATGGAGGCGATCAAAGCCGACGTCACCCAGGGACTGAAGAAGGGGTCGCTGGTCACCTGTGCGGACAACACCGGCGCGCGCGAGCTGAAAGTGATCAGCGTCGCGGGCTACCACGGGACGAAAAACCGCCAGCCGAAGGCGGGACTCGGTGACAAGGTGACCGTCTCGGTCACCAAGGGCACCCCCGAGATGCGCCGACAGGTGCTCGAGGCCGTCGTCGTCCGGCAGCGACAGACGATTCGCCGGCCCGACGGTACCCGGGTGAAGTTCGAGGACAACGCGGCGGTGATCGTCGACGAGAACGAGGAGCCACGCGGAACGGAGATCAAAGGCCCGATCGCCCGCGAGGTCGCCGAACGGTTCGGCGCCATCGCGAGCACGGCGACGATGATAGTATGAGCAAGCAACCACGCAAACAGCGAACCGAGCTGGAGGGGGCGCCGCTTCACCGGCGACACGCCCAGCTCAACGCGACGCTCACGGAGGAGCT
>PUPA01000175.1 GCA_003552885.1 Natrialbaceae archaeon | reverse complement strand
GTCTCGAACCCCGAGACCGAAGACGAGCTCATCGCGATCGGCTGTACGATGGCCGAACAGCACGACGGCGTCGTCCACGCGGTCCACATCGTCGACGTCCCCGACCAGACCACCCTGGAGTACGTCACGAACCAGCTCGACGAGCTGGATCCCGAGGCCAGCGACCGGCTGGCAAGCGCCCGCGAGACCGCCTCGGAGTACGACGTCGAGGTCGAGACTCACACCGTCGTCTCCCACCGGCCGTTCGACGAGATATTCGAGGCGGCAGAGCGTCTCTCCGCGGACACGGTCGTGATGGGCTGGTCGCCACGCCGAGCCTGGACGACCGGCCGGACCGGCGGTGCGATCGACGAACTCACGATGGACCTGCCGTGTGACTTCCTCGTGTTCAAAGACCGCGGGCTCGACACCTCCCGGATCCTGCTGCCGACCGCCGGCGGCCCCGACTCGGACCTCGGCGCGGAGGCCGCCAAGGCGTTCCGGGATATCCACGGCTCCGAGGTCACCGTCCTCTACGTCGTCGACGAGGACGACCAGCAGGCGAGGGCGATGAGCTTCATCGGCGAGTGGGCCGACGACCACGGCCTCGGCGACGCCAACCTGCTCGTCAGCACCGACGGCGACGTCCAGGGATCGATCGCCGACGCCGCCGGGGACCACTCGATGGTCGTCATCGGCGCGACCGGCCGGGGGCTGCTCTCGCGGCTGCTCCGTGGCTCGCTCGTGTTCGACGTCGTCGACGAGCTCGAGTGTTCGGTGTTGCTCTCCGAACGACCCAGCAAACGGCCCCTCCGGGAACGGCTGTTCGGACGCGGGAAGTCGGCTCGCCCCGCCGAAGGGCTCGAGGAAGGGGACGCGGCGGCCACCTCGGCCACCGACGACTAGCCTCCACCTCCGGGCGGCGGCTCCGCGCTCGACGGGAGCGATCCCTGGCGTGACGGGCGGAGGAAAAGGACCAACTAGCTGGACCGACTCTCGGCGGGTATGGGACTCGGATCCACGGCGAAGAAGATCCAGATGCTGTCCGACAGCGCGGAGAAGATGTACAGGCAGGTCCAGGAGATGCAAGGGCGGATCGTCGGCCTGGAGGAGGAGGTCGACGAGACCCACGAGACGGTGACGAGACTCGACGACCGCGTGGCCGAACAGCGGGCGTTGCTGGTCGCCATCGCCGAAGAGCAGGGACTCGACGCCGAGGCGATTCTCGCCGACGCCGCCATCGAGGAGGCCGAGCCGACAGCCGAAGGGGCGTCCGCCGACGCCCCGGAGGAGGGCGACGAAGCCGACGTCCCGACCGAGCCCGGCGCGTGATCGACGTCGGTCCGGAGACGCGACCGCCGGACCCACCGGTCGACGACAGCGCCCGCTGGAGTCACCGATTGCCGACTGCGTTCGGAGACGCGACCGGCGAGGGGGAGAGCTGACGGCGACGGCCACGCCCCGACGGTGACGAGCCACGAACGGTCCCTCGACTCGGTGCTCGAGACGATCGGCCGGACGCCGCTGTCCGGATCCGGGACGCACGATGGGGTTTGTAACGGTTCCCGTCTACACGAAGACGCACAGCGGGATTCCCGTCTACGCGGAGGTGGTCTCTCGATCACCCGTCCGGTGGTCACGTCTCCCGTCCGGTGGCTGCGTCCCCCGTTCGGTCCCCGTCGGATCGACCCTCCCGGCATCAGAACCGGTCGATCGAGAAGTCGTCGACCGCGTGGTCGGTCTCGCCCTCGAGGGCGAGGTCGGCGACGATCTCGCCGACGACGCTCGCGAACTTGAAGCCGTGACCCGAGAAGCCGGCCGCGACGACGACCTCCGGCCGGTCGGGGAGCGTGTCGATCACGAACTCCCCGTCGGGGATGTTCGCGAACAGGCAGGTCTTGAGCCCCATCGTCGGTCCGGCGTCCGCGGGGAAGTGTTCCTCGGCGAACGACCGCAACAGCCGTTCGTCGGCCGGCTTCGGGTCGCGGTCGAACGCGTCGGGGTCGACGCGCTCCCCGCGGTGGCCGAACTTGCCGAACTTGAAGCCGGGGGTGCGAAACGTCGGGAAGCCGTAGAACTGCCCCTCGTCGGTCTCGAGTATCCAGACGGGAAACCGATCGGGGTCGAAGCGGCCGGGATCGTCGGGTTGGAGCCAGGCGAGCACCTGTCGTTCGGGTTCGAGGACGTCCGCGAGCGTCTCGACGAAGCGGGCGGCCCAGGCGCCCGCGGTCACCACGAGCCGGTCGGCCCGGTAGGCGTCCTGGTCGGTCTCGACGCGGACGCCGTCGCCGGTAGAACGCCAGCCGACGACCCGCTCGCGGGCGTGGATCCGCGCGCCGGCCCGGTGGGCGCGGTCGACGTGGGCGACGAGACAGCCCTCGACGTCGAGGAAGCCGCCGTCGGGCTGGACGAGCGCGATCGATCCTTCGGGGACCGAGAAGGGGGGATACCGGTCGGCCAGCTTCGCCCCCGAGAGTAGCTCGTGGTCGATGCCGTGTTCCGCACACGCCCGCTGGCTCCCCGCGATCAGGTCGCTTCTCGGGGCCCCGACCTCGACCGACCCCGTCCGGTAGAGCAGCGTTCGGCCCGCGTCGGCCTCGAGCTCGGACCACAGCTCCTCGGCCCGCCGTACGAGGGGAACGTACGCCGGGTTCTCGTACTGTGGACGCCGGATGATCCGCGTGTGGCCGGCCGACGACCCCATCCCGTTCGGGACGTCGAACCGTTCGAGCCCGAGCACGTCGACGCCGCGGTCGGCGAGGTGGGCCGTCGCGGCCGCACCCATCGCGCCGACGCCCACGACGATCACGTCGTACCGCTCGTTCATGCCTCGATCCTCGTGGGGTGGCGGAAAAAACGCTTCTACTGCCGGCGGCACTCGGCCACAGACCGCACTCGGCGGGTTCGCCCCTCCAGAGTGACGAGCGTGGATCCGTCCTGTCCGAGCGGCGGGCGTGGATCCGTCCTGTCCGAGCGGCGGGCGTGGACCAGCCCCGCCCGAGCGGCGAGCGTGGATCCGTTCCGCCCGAGTGGGGACGGTGGGCCGAATTTATATTGTGGCGAACCAAACGGTCACGCTATGGATCCAGAGACGCTCCGTGCACGACTCGATGCGGCCGGCGAGCTGATGGTCAACGTCGCCGAGTTCGACCAGCCCCTGGAGTTGCACCTGCACGACACCGAGATCGGCGAGGAGGCGGTCACGCTCCGGCTGGCCGACGGCGAGCTCGAGTTCGACGTCGACGAGATCACCGGCGCCTGGAAACACAGCCACTCGCTGGCCGACTACGGCCTCGAGTGACCGGCCCGGTCGAGCCACTCGCGGATCGCTCCGGACCCCGGCCCGTCGCGGAGGATCCGCCCACCCGAGACGTCGACGACCGTGCTCGCCGAGCCCGGGGTTTCCCCGCCGTCGACGACGACCGCGGTGCGGTCGCGGACCTCCGGATCGAGCTCGTCGGCCCGGCGGGCGGCCGGACGCCCGCTCACGTTCGCGCTCGTGGCCGTTATCGGTCCGGCCCGCCCCGCGAGCGAGCGGGCGAACTCGTCGTCGGGGACCCGTAGGCCGACCCGCTCGCGGCCGGCGACGAGGACGTCGGGCACCGACTCCCGGCGCTCACAGAGCACCGTCACGGGTCCCGGGAGAAACCGGTCTGCGAACCGCCGCTCGCGCTCGCTCAGCCGGACGACCGCCGAGGCCGCCGGCACGGACGACACCGCCAGCGAGATCGGCTTCGACCGCTCCCGGCGTTTCGCCGCGAAGACGGCCTCGACGGCCGCCGGATCGAGCGCGTCCGCACCGAGCCCGTACACCGTCTCGGTCGGGTAGACGACGAGCTCGCCGGCCTCGATCGCCGCGGCCGCACGGTCGAGTTCGTTCACGGCTCCCGGTGGGCCCCTCGCGGGGAAAAACGTACCGCGTCCACGGCCCGACCGTCGGCTCCCACGGCGGCCCGTTTAAGTCCTTCGAGGGGCACTCTCGGGCCATGTCACCGGATCCGTACGATCCAGAGCGGGTGGCGACGCTGAGCGATCCGGCCTCGTTCCGGTACTGTTCGGGCGAGGAGCTTCGGTCGTTTCTCGACCCCGGACCGGGGTGGCACGTTGCCGACTTCGGGAGCGGGACGGGGCTGTTCACCGACGAGCTGGCACCGGCCGCCGGGACCGTCTACGCGGTCGACGTCCGACGGGGGCTGCACGCGGCCTACCGCGAGCGCGGGATGGCCGCGAACGTCGTTCCGGTGCTCGCCGACTTCGGACGGCTCCCGTTTCCCGACGACCACCTCGACGGCGGGATCTCGGTGCGGACCTACCACCACGGCTTCGACGACGTACTGGAGGAGATCGCGCGGGTCGTCCGCCCCGGCGGCCGGCTGGTCGTCGTCGACTGGTCGGCGACCGGCGCGGGCGACCGCGAGGGCCGGGACAGCCACCGGTACCGCGACGTCGCCGCGGTCGCCGGCGAGCTGCTCGAGGCCGGCTTTCGGATCGACGACGCCCGCGAGCGTCGGGAGACGTTCGTCGTCGTCGCCCGTCGGTGAACCGACCGCCGCCGACGGGCCGGATCCGTCGGGAGCGGCGACTCCCGGACGGTGGGATCGCTACGGGCGATCCACGTCGCTTTCGCCCTCGCGGAGACGCGAGAGGAGTTCCCGGAGCACGGTCGGGCTCACCGCCCTTTCCGGACGCTGATCACCCGGAGCAGCGAGTAGACGGGGACGCCGGCGAGCTCGTCGACGCCCTGTTTGTCCGCGAGGACGACGCAGGCGGCCGGCTCGCCGCCCTCCGTCCGGATCGCCTCGATCGTCTCCCGCATCGTCGTGCCGCTGGTGACCGTGTCGTCGACGACGTAACACGCCCTGTCACGGATCGTCGCGAAGTTCCGCGAGAACGTTCCGCCGAGCTCCTCGATGTCCGACTCGGCCTCCCATCGGTGTTTCGCGGGGGTGTACGCCGCGAGGTCGGTGCCCAGCTCGTGGGCGATGAGGCTGGCGATCGGGACGCCGGCTTTCTCGACCCCGACCGTCAGGTCGACGTCGCCGCCCTCCCTCGACAGCAGGTCGGCCATCGCCGAGGCGACAGCGGCCAGGCGCTTGCTGTCCCGGCCGATCGCCGACCAGTCGACGTGGATGTCCTGGGCGCCGTCGGGGCGGTCCGGTCGGTCGGGCTCGACGGCGGCCCCGCCGCGCTCGACGAGCCAGCTCGCGGTCTCACGGGAGACGTTCAACTCGTCGGCGATCTCCCCGCCCGAGAGCCCGCGGGCGGCGAGTTCGGCCGCGCTCTCGATCAGGTCGTCGACGTTCTTCATGGACCGGGATTCGACCGCGGGTACAATAGTCGTGTCGTCGGCCTGCTACGGCTTACCGCGGGAGTTATCGGGTTCGATCCCGGTGGTCGACCATGGAGCGCCACGACCTCCTCTACCGGCTCTACGACGAGTTCGACACCGACGGGCTCCGGGAGTACCAGGAGTTCGTCGACGTCTTCCCCGTCGTCGACTCGCGGGTCGCCCTCGAGAGCTGGCGAGCCGCGAGCGAGGAGCTCGAACGGCGAAAGGACGCCATCAGGCGGGGGTTCGCCGCCGGGGAGACGTTCGCTGAGGTCGCAGCCCGCGTGACACGCGAGGGGGCGTTCGCGGCGCTCGACCTCGAGGCGAGATACGGCCGGGCGGTGAACGTCCTCGTGCTCGACGTCGACGGCACCCTGCGCACCGCCGGCGGCACGGACAACGAGATCCCCCGCGAGACCCTCCACGCGCTCACCGAGTTCCACGACGCCGGCGTGCCGATCGTGATCTGCACCGGCCAGACCGTAGAGAACGTCAAGGGGTTCGCCGTCCAGGGCCTCGGCAGCGCGGTCGTCCACTCCGGGCGGTTCTCGATCGTCTACGAGGCGGGTGCGGGCGTGTTCACCCCCGGTCACGGCGCGGAGACCAAAGCCCTGCTCTACGAGGAGCTCGACCCGACGATCCGTGGGATCTTCGAGGACGTCCGCTCGCGGCTGCTCCGGGAGGCCGGGCCGGAGCTGCGACGGGGCTGTCACCTCCAGGGAAACGAGTTCAACGTCACGGTGAAACCGAACGACAGGATCGGTACCCCGCGATCCCGGGAGATCGTCGAGGCCGCGCTCGTCGCCCTGATCGACCTGCTCGCCGACGCGGCCGCGGCCACGGTGGGAGCCGACCGGGCCGCGGCCGTTCCGGAAACGCGCCGCTTTTACGCCGACCGCGAGCCGGCGATCCGCGGCGTGCTCGAACGACGCGGCGCGTACCCCACAACGCTCCCCGCGGAGAGCCCGGACGCGCTGTCGGCGCTGCTAGAGCGGATCGAGGTCGCCTACCACGAGGCCGACGCCGCCGAGATCGCCAGCCTCGAGCTCGACAAGGTGGCCGGCGTCGAGCGCGCGCTGTCGGTGCTCGGCGTCGACGATCCGTTCGCGCTCGTGATGGGCGACTCCAGGAGCGATCTGCGGGTGATGGAGTGGGCCGTCGAGAACGACGCCGGAATCGCCGCCGCGCCGGACCATGCCACGGAGGAGGTGATCGAACACGTGCTGGGAACCGACGGGCTGGTGTTCGACCGCGGACGGAGCGTCGAGATTCTCCGGACGGTGTACGCGATGAACCGCTTTGCGAGCCTCGGGTCGGGATTCGGCGACGAGTGAGTTGGCGGACGGCGGCGGGAGCGAGGACGAGGCGGCGGACGGCGGCGGGAGCGAGGACGAGTCGGCGAAGGGCTACAGCTGTTCGACGCTGCCGTTTGCCTCCCGCTCGCGGAACACCTGTCCCTCGAAGAGGGTGACGACGACGTCGTCGTTCTGCCAGGCCGTCGGCGGGAGCCGGGCTTTCCGACAGACTCGATCGAGGTACTCGCGTTCGGTCCAGCCGTTCTCGATGGGGACGGTCGGGTAGAGCCAGCCGCTGTTTCCGCTCCCGTCGACGGCGACGCCGTGGGTGCCGAGCTCGAGGTCCGCGAGCGGATCGTCGGTCAACAACACGTTCCTGACCGCACAGACCGAGACGGTGAGGTTCTGTAGCTCCGAGGGCGTCACCTCCGAGCCACAGGAGTCCTCGCTCGCGGCCTCGATCGCCGAGTCGACGATCACGTGTCCGAGCTGGTCGCCCGACCGGTAGCCGCCGGCACAGCCCCGGAGGCTGCCCCGACCGGCAGTCGCCTCGAGACGGACGAACGCGCCCGTCCGCTCGTAGAAGGCCTCGCGCATGCTGCCCGGATGTTCCCGTTGGCCGTGTCGTACGTAGGAGTCGACTGCCTCGCGTGCCAGCTCGACCGCACGCGCACCGTCTTCGTAGGAGAGATCGACGCCCTGTCCCTGGGACATACAGTAGACGATGGTTCGGGGGCGTCTAAAACGCTTCCATTCGCTCG
>PUPA01000142.1 GCA_003552885.1 Natrialbaceae archaeon | reverse complement strand
GGGGCCGTCTACGGGACCGTCGCCGCGGCCGTCGGAATCGCCCGACCCGCGGCCGTCGGAGGGATCGACGTCGTCCGTGTCGTCGCCGCGGGGACCGGTCATCGTGGGGCGGTTTGCCGGGGCCGACAATCAACCTTCTGTTCGCTCCCACCGGCGGGTCGCCACGCTTTTGAGGGCCGTCGCGAATAACCGGACGTGCCACTGGAGGGGCCGGCCCGGATCGTCCGCGAGCTGACGAGCCGGGGGTACAACGCCGAACGGGAGGCGGTGACGCTGATCGCGTCCGCCGAAGAGCCCGGAGCGCTGCTCGAGCGGGTCGTCGACACCGTCCCGGAGGGTGCGCTGGTCGTCGAGGCCGGCCACGTCAGAACGGCGCTCGAGGCTGGCGTCGACCGGAGCCCCGTGGCCCCCGACGGCCGCCACGGCTCGGGGCCGGACGAACACCCCTTCACTTCGAGTGCGACCGGCCCGACAGACTCCCCCGAAGCCGGGGAAACGGGAGAGTACGCCGGAAAACGGGCTCCAGTCGAAACGACGGATGGGGCGGGCGTGGACCGGTCGGCGGGCGGGGGGGCCGAGCGATCCGCGCGTGGCCGAGCCGGTCGGTCGACGGGCGGGACGTTCGAACGATCGGGCGACCCCTCCCTGCGGAGCCTCGAGGTCGCCGGCGACATGACCGGCGCGAGCACGGGCACGGGGGAGTACCGGGACTTCGTCGCCGTCTTCCGGGATCGCCTGGAGCGGCTGGGTGCCAAACTCCGCGGGCGGGTCAACCACCGACCGGCGACCGCCATCGAGAGAATGCCGGGGGGAAGCGAGGTCGCGATGGTCGGGCTGGTCAACGACGTCCGGTCGACCGCGAGCGGCCACTGGCTGGTCGAACTCGAGGACGCCACCGGCACGTTTCCGTGGCTCGTGATGAAAGACCGCGAGTACACCGACCTCGTCGAGGAGCTGCTCTTCGACGAGGCGCTGGCGATGGAGGGCACCCTCGCCGACGACTCGGGGATCGCGTTCGTCGACGCGATGTACTTCCCGGACGTCCCCCGGACCCACGAACCGTCGACGGCCGACCGTCACGTCCAGGCGGCGCTGATCAGTGACGTCCACGTCGGCAGCCAGGAGTTCATGGAAGACGCCTGGAACGCCTTCGCCGACTGGCTGCACTCCGAGCCGGCCCGACACGTCGAGTACCTGCTGATCGCCGGGGACATGGTCGAGGGCGTCGGCGTCTACCCGAACCAGGACGAGGAGCTCGACATCGTCGACGTCTACGAGCAGTACGAGGCGTTCAACGAGCACCTCAAGGCCGTCCCCGGCGACCTCGAGATCGTCATGATCCCCGGCAACCACGACGCGGTGCGCCTGGCTGAACCCCAGCCCGGGTTCGACGACCGCCTCCGGGGGATCATGTCCGCCCACGACGCCCGGATCGTCAGCAACCCCTCGACGGTGACGATCGAGGGCGTCTCCGTGTTGATGTACCACGGCGTCAGCTTGGACGAGGTGATCGCCGAACTCCCCGCCGAGAAAGCCAGCTACGACGAGCCCCACCGGGCGATGTACCAGCTACTCAAAAAGCGCCACGTCGCCCCCCAGTTCGGCGGCCACACCCGGCTCGCACCGGAGGAGCGGGATTACCTCGTCATCGAGGAGGTGCCCGACGTCTTCCACACCGGCCACGTCCACAAACTCGGCTTCGGGAAGTACCACAACGTGCTCGCGATCAACTCCGGCTGCTGGCAGGCCCAGACCGACTTTCAAAAGAGCGTCAACATCGACCCCGACTCGGGGTACGCCCCGATCGTCGACCTCGACACGCTCGAAGTCACCGTCCAGAAGTTCACCTAGGGCCGCCGCCGCTGTAAGAACGCGTCGGCCGCGGCCTCGCCGTCCGCGTACAGCCCCTCGATGAACGCCGGCTCGCGTTCGAGTTTCGTCCGCCAGCCGAGGTCGGGACGGTCGAGGCGGATCCGTTCGATCTCGGTGTGGGTGAACGTCTCGGGCAGGTATCCCGCTTCGATCCACCCGTTGACCTGCTCTAAGAACCCCACCTCGGCGTTGAGCGACTTGTTCCCCGAGAGTTCGTTTCGCCTGTCGGCGATGCCGTCGACGGATCTCGGGACGCGAGAGCGCCGTTCGGGGTTGATCTTGACGATCCAGATCTCGTCCGGGTCCGGGAGACGGCCGTTCGTCACGAACTCCTTGATCGGCGGGTTCTTCGAGAAGAGCCCGTCCCAGTAGTAGCTCCCGTCGACCTCGACGGCTTTGAATACGTCCGGGAGCGCCGCCGACGCGAGGATCGCCTCCGGCGAGAGCTCGTCCTCGCGAAAGATCGCGAACTCCCCCGTGAGGACGTCGATGGCGCTGATCAGCAACGCCGGCTCGCTGCCGTCTCTCAGCGCCGAAATCGCCTCGAAGTCGACGTGGCGTTCGAGAAGCCGGAGGTACTCGATTCGGCTCAGGTACGACGCCGGCGAGTAGTACGGGCTGACGTCGGGGACGGGGACGCCCATCCGTTCGAGGGCCCCGGCCCAGCGGACCATCCCGTTCGCCGTCCGGTTCACCGGGTCGGTAGCCGCCAGATCGGCCCAGTAGTCGGTGAGCACCTCCCTCGGCGTGAGGTCGGGGTGTTCGCGGCCGTACCAGGTCAACAGCGCACAGACGGCCCCACCGGAGGTGCCGCTGAGGCCGACGAGGTCGACGTCGGTCCGGAGCGTCGGCGTCTCGAACAGCCGCGCGAGGACGCCGGCGGTGAACGCCGTGTGGCTCCCGCCACCCTGGCAGGCGATGGCGACTTTCGGCGGCTCCGCCGTCATGGTCGTCCGGCGACGCGATCCGTCCGGTCCTCCGTGAGGGCTCCCGCCGCGTCGGCGTCGGGAACGTCCCGTGCGTTCATCGCTCCGCGAGAGGGCCCCCACCCGAATAAACCTCCGCCCGGAGACGGGTTCGTGTCGTCCCGACGGCTCCGTCGATCGGTGTGAGCGTCCGGCCGGATCGTCGGGCCGGCAGCCCCGGACCGAACGGATCCCAGCGGAGCCGGGCCGAACGGGTTCCGGGGTAAACCCTTTCTCCGGTCGCACCCGACGACGGGCGTGGACCGTTCGGACGACGACCGGGTTCCGGTGACCGTCATCGTCGACGGGACCGAGCGGCGGCTGTCGGTCCCTCGCGGGAGGAACCTCCGGGAGGCGCTGCTCGAGGCCGACTGCTCGCCGTACACCCGGTACACCGCCGCGCTGAACTGCGGCGGACGGGGGCTCTGTGCGACCTGTGGGGTCCGGTTGTGTGAGGGTGCGGTCGACCCCGACCACTGGCACGACCGGCTGGCGGCCCGGTTTGGCTATCCGCGCCTGTCGTGTCAGGTGACCGTCGAGGGGCCGATGACCGTCGCGCTCGTGACCGGAAAGCGGATCTGGGGCGGCAGGGAGTGACGCCTCGGAGACCGGCCGACGGTTACAGCCTCCCTTCGGCCTCGAGCTCGCGGAGCCGGGCGACCCGCTCGCGGATCGCCTCGAGCTCGCCGGCCTCGCGTTTGCGGTCGACGTGGCTGTACATCAGCCCCATCCGGCCGCTCGAGCGCAGCTCGTCTTCGTTCCTGTCGAGAAACTCCCAGTAGAGGGCGTTCAGCGGACAGGCGTCCTCGCCGACGGTCGCGTCGGGATCGTACGGACAGCCCGCACAGTAGTCGGACATCCGGTCGACGTAGTTCGCCGAGGAGACGTACGGTTTGGTGGCGAACACGCCCGCGCCGTACTGGCCCATCTCGATCACGTTCGGCGTCGTCACCCAGTGGTAGGCGTCGACGAACGTGGCGTGGAACCACTCGTTCAGCTGACGGGGCTCGACGCCCCACAGCGTCGCGAGGTTCGCGAGCACCATCAGCCGCTGGATGTGGTGGGCGTACCCCCGGTCGTGGACGTCGCCGACGGCCTCGCCGAGACAGGCCATCCGCGCCTCGGCGCTCCAGTAGGCCTCCGGGAGCTCCCGGTCCGCCTCGAGCTGGTTCGCCCGGTCGAGAGCGGGCATCTCCCGACGGTAGACGTGTCTGAGAAACTCCCGCCAGCCCAGAAGCTGTCTCACGAACCCCTCGGCGTCGTTGATCGCCACCCGCTCGTCCTCCGCGTAGGCGCGCTCGACCCGCTCGATCGCCTCCCAGGGGTGGATCAGCCCGAGGTTGATCGCCGGCGAGAGCAGCGAGTGAGCCATCGCGGGCTCCCCCCGGCGCATGGCGTCCTGGTAGTCGCCGAACGCCGGCAGCCGCTCGCTCGCGAAGGACTCGAGGGCCGTCAGCGCGTCCTCGCGGGTGACCGGCCAGGCGAACCCCTCCGGATCACCCCAGGTGTCGAACTCGGCGTCGACCCACGCGGCGACCGCGCGGGTCCGCTCGTCGGGCTCGAACCGCCGCCGCCGTGGCGGCTCCCACCCCAGCGGTGGCGTCTCCCGGTTGTCCGCGTCGTAGTTCCACTCGCCGCCGACCGGCTCGCCGTCGACCATCAGCACGCCCGTCTCCCGGCGCATGTGCCGGTAGAACTCCTCGTGGCGGTAGCGGTGGGCGTCCCCGGCCCACCGGTCGAACGCCGCCGGCGTCGAGACGAACAGCTCGTTGTCGACGAGCTCGACCGCCCCGCCGGCGGCGTCGGCCAGCTCTGCCAGCCGCCGGCCGCTCCCGTGGCTCGGCGAGGGCGCGAGGACGAGGGTGTCCGCCGGATACCGCTCGAAGTACGTCTCGAGGGCCTCCCCGAACGTCTCGGCTCGCAGGTAGACGACGTCGTAGCCGGCTTCCCGCAGGCGGTCGCGGAACGCCCGCATCGCGGCGAACACGAGCGTCAGCTTCTGGACGTGGTAGGGCAGCCGCCTGGCGAAGCCGTGAGCCTCGACGAGCAGGACGCGGCTCCCGGCCGGCGCGCGGGCGAGCGGCCCGGCGTCGGTCGACAGCTGGGTGCCGAGCAGCCAGGGGACGCGCGTCTCGCCGTCGACCTCGTAGTCGGGGACCGTCCCGACCCGTGGGGTGAGCATACGACGTCGACGGGCCGAAGCCACCTCAAGTGGACGGCTAACGACGTCGGGGAGCGACGCGCCCGAACGGGGAGCCGTCCGTCTGGTCGGCCGGCGACGCGCTCAGACGTCCTCGAAGCGACGCGCTCAGACGTCCCCGAAGAACCGCCCGTGGAAGCCGAAGGGGACGACGTGGGGCAGCTCCGCACGGGCGAGCTCCTCCAGGTTGGCTGCGTCGAACGCGAGCAACAGGGAGCGCTCGCCGACCGTGTCGAGTGCCGTCGCGAGCACGACGCCGTCGTCCTCGGCCGTTCCCCCGGCTCTGGGGACCATGCGTGGCTCCTCGACGTAGACGCCACGTTCCCACCACTCCGTGGCGACCTCGCGGTCGGCGTCGACCTTGACCAGGCCGTTCGCCCCACGGCGGTCGGTCGCCTGTGCGTAGACGTACCGGTGTCGGTGCGTCCGGACCGGAGGCGGGACGGTCGGCAGCTCGAGGCCGCCGTCGTACAGCCGCCGCCGGGAGACTCGGCCGTCGTGGCCGATCCGGTACCGGACGAGCCGACCGTCCGGGGCGGCCGAGAACGCGTCCTCCGAGAGGGAAGCAAACGAGAGCGCTCGGACGATGCCGTCGTCCTCGAACTCGACGAGGTCCGCGACGACCTCCCCGTCGTCCTCGAAGGCGTTGACGTGGTGGAAGGTGAAAAACGGCGGGACGACCGGCTCCGCGACCACCTCGCCGCTGTGTCGGTCGACGACGACGATCCGGGTGCCACGTTCGGGTCGGTAGACCAGCCCGTCGAGCAGCCCCTGGTTCCAGGGGGCGAGCAGCCGCGGCAGGGAGACGTGGAGGGGCGTCTCGAAGAGCACGACGTGGTCCGTGGTGACGGCGACGCTGTGGACGTAGCCTGGCCCGGTCGCCTCGACGGAACCGATGAGCTCGCGCCGGCGCTCGTCGTCGGGGATCCGGAAGAAGTGAAACCGGTGGGGACGGCCGAACTCCAGCCCGTAGCCGACGGTCTCCCCGCGAGCCCCGTCGACGACGTGGTGGGCCGTCGCGAGGTGGACGGTCAGCTCGTCCTCGAAGGCGAACTCGCCGCGGCTCTCGAGGGTCACGGGGTCGAACGCGACCCGACGGGGGGCCTCGGTGAGCGCGAGGAACTCCCCGCCGAGCCGGGCGACGTGGACGGGGGCGTTGTCGGTGGCCTCCGGCGGGCCGAGCGCGCGGAGCCACTTCAGGGGCGTCCGGAGCCCGGCGTCGGTGCCGAACTCGCCCATCGTCTCGCCGGCCAGCGCGCGCTCGTAGGCCTCCGTCCGGAGAATCCGGTTCGTATAGCGCACCTCGCCGTCTTCGAACGCGTACCGCCGGAGCATCGCGAGCCCGTCGAACCAGTGGGTCACCCGGCGGTCGCCGATCTCGAACCGGCCGGGGCCGTTGCGGATCAGCGACCCCGAGAGCCAGTCGGGGAGGCTCCCCTCCACGGGCAGCCGGCGGTCGACGAACTCCCGGTCGACCGACCGGAACCCCAGCTCGTAGGCGGAATCGGTTGACACGGTCGCCGTTGGGCTCCGAGACACGTCAATCCACGGCCGACGGTCGTAGCCCGGATCGCCGGTCGACGGTGTGGATCCGATCGCCAACTGCCCCAACCCTCATAAAATATCAATACATACAGAGTCGACGCCAAGCCGCTGGCCGTCGAACGGTCGGCTATGTACCGGGACGTACTCATCGCGACCGATGGGAGCGAGGGAGCCCGTCGGGCGGCGGACCACGGTATCGACCTGGCCGAAGACATGGGTGCGACCGTCCACGGACTCTCGGTGGCCAAGGAGTTCGAGGCTCGCGACCGGCTCCGTGCACGACCGCGCCAGGAGGCGGAGAGGACAGTCACCTACGTCGAACACGAGGCGAAAGACCGCGGCGTCGAGGTCACGACGGCGGTGCGGGTCGGCGATCCCTGCGAGTCGGTCGTGGCGTACGCCGAGGAAGCCGACGCCGACGTGATCGTCGTGGGGCCGGCGGGCGAGACCGGCATCGGTCGGCTGCTGAAAGGCAGCGTCGCCGACTGTGTCCACGCGAACGCGACGGTGCCGGTGTTGATCGTCAACGGGGCGGCCGGCGACCGGCTGTCGACGCCGGAAGACGCCGAGGTCGTCTTCGAGTGTCCGGAGTGTGGCGAGGTGGTACACATGAGCGAGACCACGAAGCGGGGCTTTCTCGATCGGGGCTGTATCATGTGTGGGAGCGCGGTCACGTCGGCCGCCTTCGAGACGAACGTGGAGGTGACCGACGGATGACCGTCGACGAGCAAGTCGAGATGACGACGACGGAGATCGCGGAGTTTCTCACCGGCCGGCAGGTCGC
>PUPA01000155.1 GCA_003552885.1 Natrialbaceae archaeon | reverse complement strand
GCTGCCCGCCGGAACGCCGGCAGGCTCCCCACGCCGGGGTTGCCGGCCCAGGAGAAGGTCACCTTCCGCGCACAGCCGGCGGCGATCAGCTGGTCGTAGATCAGATCCGGCGTCGCCCGGACGAGCTCGAGGTCGTCGATTCCCTGCCTGATGATCTCGTGGCCGGCCGCGAAGGGGATGAGGTGGGTGAACCCCGCGAGGTACACCCGATCGCCGTCGGAGACACCCTCCCCGATCGCCTCGGCCATGGTGGTGAGCGTTGACATCGAAGCGCCGAGTTGGGCCTCGGCGATCATCACGATAAGGATTTCCGTTCCACCCCGCCGGGGGCCACCTCCACCGCCCGTCGAGCTCCCCGATACGGACGGCGTCCGCGGGGTATCCTATACATTTACGGTCGACAGCCTCCCAGGGCCCTCCATGGAGGTAAACGAGGCCATCATCGACCGTCTCACGGAGAACGGGATCGACACGATGTTCGGGATACCCGGCAAACAGTCGCTCCCGCTGAACGAGGCCATCGCCGAACGCGAGGAGATCGAGTTCGTGATGGCGCGCCACGAGACCGCCGTCTCCCACCAGGCGTGGGGGTACGCCGAGAGCAGCGGCGGGATCGCCGCCACGGTCGTCATCCCGGGACCGGGCGACATGAACGCGATGAACGGCCTGAAAAACGCCCTCAACGACTGTGTCCCCCTGTTGCACGTCGCCGTCGAGACCGAACCGGAGATCCGCGGCGGCGACGGCATCCACGAGACGCCGCCGGACACCTACGACAACGTCGTCAAGGAGAACGTCACCGTCGAGACCCCCGAAAGCACCGTCGCCGAACTCCAGCGTGCGATCGACGTCGCTCTGACGCCGCCGAAAGGCCCCGTCCGGATCGGAATTCCGAAGAACTTCCTCAAGATGGACGTCCCCCTCGCGGAGCCGGCACCGACGGAGCTGCCGGCGGTGGACGGCGTCCCGGCGGGGAAAGTCGAGGAGGCCGCAGAGCTGCTGGCCGACGCCGAGGCGCCGATCGTCGTCGCCGGCGGTGGGGTCCGCGCCGCGGAGGCGAGCGAGGAGCTGCGAGCGGTCGCAGAGCGCCTCGACGCGCCGGTCGTGGTCACGTACAAAGGGAAGGCGGTCTTCCCGGACGACCACGAGCTCTCGGCCGGGACCCTCTGTGGGGGCACCGGGACGGCGGTCAAGGAGCTGATCGCGGGCTCGGACGCGGCCCTCGGCGTCGGCACCGACTTCGACGCGGTGACGACCCACATGTGGTCGTTCGCGGTCCCCGACGACCTCGTCCACGTCACCCTCGAGGCGAGCGACGTCGGCACCGGCTACGAGCCGGCCGTCGGGATCGTCGCCGACGCCGGAGCGACCCTCGGTGCGCTGGATGAAGCCCTCGCAGAGCGGTCGATCGCCTCGGCCGACGGCGTCGAACGGGCCCGGGCGACCCGCGGGGCGATCGCCGACCGGCTCGAGGCGTTGCGGGGGATCGAGGAGGCGCCGTTGACCTCGGTGGCGGCCCTCGACGCGCTCCGGGAGGCGATACCCCGTGACGCGATCGTCGGGATCGACGCCGGCGGCTTCCGGCTCTGGGCGCTGATCGCCTTCCCGACCTACGAGGCCCGCGACCTGGTCACGCCGGGCTCGTGGGCGACGATGGCCTCCGGACTCCCGTCGGCCATCGGGGCGAAGACGGCCAACCCCGACCGGGACGTCGTCGCGCTCACCGGCGACGGCGGCTTGCTCATGTGTATCCACGAGCTACACACGCTGGCCGACGAGGACCTCGACGTCACCGTCGTCGTCCTCGACAACAGCGACTACGCCATCATCAGCGAGGAGGCCGGCCGGAGCTACCGGATGGACGAGGGCGAGTACGGCTGGGAGGGGACGCCGGTCGACTACGTCGCGGTCGCCGAGGGACTCGGACTGCCCGCCCACCGGGCGGAAACCCCCGACGAGATCGTCGAGACCGTCGCGTCGGCGATCGACGCCGACGGGCCGGCGCTGGTCGAGATCCCGACGGATCCCTACGAGCCCCAGTCCGGCGTCCACATGAACGAGTAGCGGACCGAGCGCTCGCCCGCTACCGGCTGCCGACCTCCCCGTAAGTCTCGACGATCCGTCGGCCGGTTTCGATCAGCGTCGTCGTGTCCTTGCCGGCGATCTGGTAGTCGAATCCGATCTCGGCCCGGTCGGCGACGTCTTCCCCGCGGACGACGAGCGTCCCCACGGGCGCTCCGGCCGTCGACCCCGCCTCGATCACGCGTCCCATCGCCTCCCGGAGCTCCGGGGACTCCCACCGGCCGAAGACGCCGAGGGACGCCGAGAGGTCCGCGGGGCCGACGAAAAGCGAGTCGATGCCGTCGACGGCAGCGATCTCGTCTGCGTTCTCGACCCCCGTCGCCGTCTCGATCTGGGCGATCGCGAGCAGCTCGTGGTGGCCCTCGGTCACGTACTCGTGGAACTCCTCGCCGTAGCCGGCGGCCCGACCGCCGGCGACACCCCGGATCCCGTCGGGGGGATATCTGGTCGCCGCGACGAGCTCGCGGGCGTCTTCCGGGGTGTCGATCATCGGCACGAGGATCCCGTCGACGCCGACGTCGAGGATCCGTTTTATCCGCACCGGATCGTTCCAGGCCGGACGGACGAGAACGCCGAGCCCGTCGATCCCGTCCGCCGTCCGGACGAGGTCCGCGACGGTCTCGAGGCTCATCGTCGTGTGTTCGGTGTCGACGACGACGAAGTCGAAGCCGGCCCGACCGGCCGCCTCGACGACGGCCGGGTGGCCGATCGAGATCCAGGTGCCGAGTGCCTCCCCGGCGAGGAAGGCCGATCGGAACGGACCGTCGGTCATCGTCGTCCCCCTCCGTTCGGTCCGGGAGCCGCCGGCTTGCGGCGCGGTTGACCGGACGGGGTCGCGGGCGCGACCGGCGTCCGACCGTCTCGGCTCGCCGACGTCCGCGACGTGTCTCGACGCGTTACGGAGCCGTTCGAACTCGTCTTCCGGACACGACGGGGCGTGTACATCGTGGCGTGGGTTCCCGAGCGGGCGGGAAAACGTTGTGGGTCACGGCACACGCCGGAGGACGGCGACGTCCACGAGCCCCGGGTGGTGTCCGTCACGATAGATTGATACCGTCGTGCCCGACAGGGGTTACCATGCTGTCGCTCAGCCCCGAACAGGAGTTGCTCGTCTCGTCGCTGGAGGAGCTCGCCGAACGCGAGTTCGCCGAGAAGGCGTTCACCTGGGACGGCGAGCCGCCGTGGGAGAACGTCGAACTGCTCGCCGACCGGGGCTTTCTTGGGGTCAACTTCCCCGAGGAGTACGGCGGCGAGGGGATGACGGAGTCCGACGCGATGCTCACCATCGAGGCCGTCGGGCGGATCTGCCCGGACACCGCCGAGTACCTCTACAACCAGCAGATGGTCGCCCCGCGGACGATCGAGATGCTCGCCACCGAGGCGGCCAAAGAGCGGTACCTGCCGCCGGTGATCGACGGGGAGGGAAGCGTCGCGATCGGTATCTCCGAACCAGAAGCGGGCTCGGACGTCGCCGCGATGAACACGACGGTCGAGGAAGTGGATGGCGAGCTGTACGTCGACGGCGAGAAGACCTGGGTGAGCAACGTCGAACACTCCCGGGCGGTGCTCGTCTGGGCACGGTTTCCCGAAGGCCTGGGCTCGGTGATCGTCGAGTTCGACTGGGACGGCGTCGAGATCCAACACCACTACGAGAACATGGCCGGCCACCACCAGACCCACTTCGTGATGGAGGAGGTCCACGTCCCCGCGGAGAACGTGGTCACCCGCGGCGGAGACGGCTTCAAACGCCAGCTCCAGGCGCTCAACTGGGAGCGGCTGGGAAGCGCCACCCTCGCGAACGCGATCGGCCGGTGTGCACTGGAGAAGGCCGTAGAGTACGCCGGCGACCGCCGCCAGTTCGACCGGCCGATCGGGGAGTTCCAGGGGATCGAGTGGAAGCTCGCCGACGCGGTGACCCGGCTCGAGGCCGCCCGTTCGCTCACCCACCGGGCCGCGATCCGGGCCAACGAAGGGGGTCAGCCGCCGGGGCGGATGGACGCCGCCATGGCGAAGCTGTACGCGAGCGAGACCGTAGAACGGGTCGTCAGCGAGGCCCTCCAGGTCCACGGCGCGAACGGCTACCAGCGGGGCCACCCGCTCGAGTACCTCTACCGGGCCGCCCGGGGTCGGCGACTCGCCGCCGGCACCGACGAGATCCAGAGAAACCAGATCGCCGCCGCCCTGAAACGGAACGGGCTGCCGACGCTGGGGTGAGCCACCGGTCGATAGTCGGCGTCCGATCGGTCGTCGGAGTTCGGTCGTCGGCCGGTCAGCGTCCGGCCGGTCGTCGGCGTCCGGACGCTCAGACGTACTCCAGATCGTACCCGGGCTCGCGATCCTCGCCGCCGCCGATCGCCCGTGAGCTCCAGCCGTGACACAGCGGTGTACTTATGCCGGTCGGGAGGGCAGCCTGGTGGTATGCGAGACGCGTACCTCATCGGCGCGGGCCAGTCCGACTACGGGGCGTTCCCGGCGGAGAGCTACCGGTCGCTGTTCTCGACGGCGTTCGACGCCGCCGTCGGGAGCGTACCGAAGGGGCTGGAGCCGGGAGCGATCGACGAGGCGTTCGTCGGCACCCTCGGAGTCGGCGGCCGACAGCTCGGCCTCCCCGGACCGGCGGTGACCGAACACGTCGGACTCGACGGCGTCCCGTGTACGCGGGTCGAGAACGCCTGTGCCGCGAGCGGCTACGCGGTCAGACAGGCGGTCGCGGCCGTCCGTTCGGGGATGGCCGACGTCGTCCTCGCGGGCGGTTTCGAGGTCATGTCCGATACGAGCTCGGACGCGACGAAGTACTGGCTCGGAGTCTCGGGTGAGACCGAGTGGGAGCGACTCTCCGGGACGACCTTCTCCGGGGTGTACGCCCAGATGGCCAGCGCGCACATGGACCGCTACGGCACCACCCGCGAGCAGCTCTCTCACGTCGCGGTGAAAAACCACGCCAACGGGGCGAAAAACCCCCACGCACAGCTCGGCTTCGAGTGCACACTCGAGGACGCGATGGCGGCGCCCGTCGTCGCCGACCCGCTGAACCTCTATCACTGCTGTCCGACCTCCGACGGCGCGGCGTGTACGATCGTCGCGAGCGAGGACGTCGTCGACGCGTACACCGACGAGCCGATCCGGATCGCGGGCGTCGGCGCCGGCAGCGACCGCGTCGGGCTCTTCCAGCGCGAGGAGTACACCACCGTCCCGGCCTCCGAACGGGCCGGCGAGTCGGCCTACGAGGAAGCCGGCGTCGGCCCCGACGAGCTCGACTTCGCGGAGGTCCACGACTGCTTTGCGATCGCCGAGTTGCTGGCCTACGAGGACCTCGGCTTCTGTGAGCGCGGGGAGGCCGGCGAGTTCGTCGCCTCGGGGGCGACCGGACCCGACGGCCGGCTCCCGGTGAACACCTCCGGCGGGCTCAAATCGAAGGGCCACCCCATCGGGGCGACCGGCGCCGGCCAGATCGTCGAAGCCTACAAACAGCTCTCCGGCGACGCCGGGGATCGCCAGCTTCCGGACCCCCGCTGCGGGCTGACCCACAACGTCGGCGGCAGCGGCGGGGCGGCGGTCGTCCACGTCTTCGAACGCCAGCCGATCGAGGAGGTGGCCCGATGAGCGCGATCGTCGGCGTCGGCGCGTACGCCCCCCGGTTTCGGATCTCCGCGGAGGCGTTCGAGGAGGCCTGGGGCCGGTTCGACGCCGCCGGCGTGAACGGGAAGGTGGTCCCGGCTGCGGACGAGGATCAGCTCACGATGGGCTACGAGGCGGCGACCCGCGCGCTCGAGGCGGCCAACGTCGGGGCCGTCGACTGGCTCGCGTTCGCCTCCACGACGCCGCCGATGGCCGAGGAGGACCTGACCGCCCGGCTCGGGGCCATGCTCGACCTCCCCGAGGACGTCGGCCGACACGTCCTCACGGGGAGCACCCGCGCCGGGACGCGGGGGATCGTCGCCGCGGCCGACGCGCTGGCGGGTGGCATCTCCCGGGCGCTCGTCGTCGCCGCCGACGCGCCGAGGGGCGAGCCCGACGGCGAGATCGATCACGCGGCCGGCGCCGGGGCGGCCGCGTTCGTCCTCGAGGCCGACGGTCCGGCACGGATCGTCGACGTCGCCGAGCACGCGAGCCCGTACCCCGGCAGCCGCTTTCGCGGGACCGGCGAGTCGACGACCGACGGGCTCGGCGTCACCCGCTATGACCGGCGGGCGTTCAGGGAGACGGTCGGCGCCGCCGTCGACGGGCTCTCGGTCGACCCCGACGCGGTCGCGATCCAGGCGCCGGACGGCAAGCTCCCCTACCGGGCCGCCGGCGACCTCGGCGTCGACGCCGAAACGATCGCGTCGGTCGCGACGGTCCACGAGCTCGGCGACCTCGGGGCGGCGAGCGTCCCCGTCACGCTCGCGCGGGCGCTCGCCGACGGCCACGGCTCGATCCTGGCGGTCGCCTACGGGAGCGGCGCCGGCGCGGACGCGCTCGTCGTCGAAGTCGACGGCCCGGTGTCGACGGCCCTCGCCCTCGACGGCGACGACCCTCTCGGCTACGCCGAGTACCTGCGCCAGCGCGGGGTCGTCACCGCCGGCCCGCCGTCGGGCGGGGGCGCGTACGTCAGCGTCCCGACCTGGCGGCGATCGATCCCCCAGCGCTACCGGCTCGAGGCCGGCCGGTGTCCGGACTGTGGGGCCCTCGCCTTTCCCCCGGAGGGCGCCTGTCCGGCGTGTGGCTCCCGGGAGCCGTTCGAACCGACGACGCTCACCGGCGAGGGAACGATCGAGGCGGTCACGACGATCTCCCAGGGCGGGGCGCCACCGGAGTTTTCGGACCTGCAGTCCAGAGCCGGCGACTACGCGGCGGCGATCGTCGCCTTCGAGGACGAGGGCGGCGAAACCGTCAGCGCCCCCGCGATGGGGACCGACGCCGAAGCCGACGCCTTCGCGGTCGGCGACCGCGTCGAGGCGACGATACGCCGGATCTACACCCAGGAGGGCGTGACCCGGTACGGGTTCAAGATCAGACCGGCCGAGTGAGCCGGCCTGGATGGAGGGGCCGGTCGATCACTCCGCGTCCGCGGCCTCGCGATAGAACTCACAGTGTTCCTCGTGGGAGAGCTCCTCCCGGTCGTTGCAGATATCAGCGCGCATCGGCGAGACGAACCCCTCGATCACCGCGCAGTAGGCCCGTTCGGTGTCGAAAGAGTGCTCGTCGTCCTCGGTCCGGTAGGACAGGTGTGGACAGCTCATGCCCGCCCCAATGGTGGGGGGTGAGGAATACGTTTGGGTGTCGGGTCCCGGCCGGCAACGCTCGGACGGCGAGGGCTCCCCGGCCGGCGACACTCGAACGGTGGGGGCTCCCCCGCTG
>PUPA01000217.1 GCA_003552885.1 Natrialbaceae archaeon | reverse complement strand
TCGGCGCCCTCGATGTGTTCCCCCCGGGCCTCGAGGACCGACCAGAGGTCCCCGTGCTCGCGGATCTCCGAGAGGGCGGTCTTCGGGCCGATACCGTGGACGCCCTCGTTGAAGTCCGTCCCGACGAGGATCGCCGCGTCGATCAGCCCCTCGCGGCTCAGCCCGTGGCGTTCGAGGGTCGCCTCGAGCTCCATCAGCTCCGGATCACCCTTGCCCGTCAGCCCCCTGAGCGTCCGCGGGGAGCCGAACAACAACGCGTCGTAGTCCTCGGTGCCGACGTACGCCGCGTCGCCGCGACGGACGAGGTGGGCCGCCTGGGCTTCCCCCTCGGCGGGGGCCTCGACGACCGGGACGTCGAGCAGCGCCAGCAGCTCCCGGCTCGTCTCCTGGATCGTCGGCGTCAGCCGCTGGGTGCGCGACTCGAGGCGGGCGACCGCGACCGGATCGCCGGCCTCGCGGGCGTCCTCGAGCCGACGCTCGTCGCGCTCGCGTCGCTCGCGTCTGGACGCGATCTCGTCGGCTTTGAGCTCCGAGGGACCGCCGTCGAACACCATCACCGGGACGATGTCGGCCTCGAAGAACTTCGGGAGGCCGGTGACGATGCCGACGAGGTTCGCGACCGCCGTGCCGTCGGCGGTCGTGTACGCCTCGCTGTCGGTCCACTTGACGGTCGTCGTCAGATACCGGTAGAGCCAGTTGTGTGCGTCGACGGCGACGACCGATCCCTCGAGTCGCGAGAACGGCACCTCCTCGATGACGGCGATCTCCCGGAGCGCTGCGTTACCCATCGGCGATCCTTCGTGAGGGACGGATTTGAATCGTCGGGTCCGGAGCGCCGGGGCCGAACGCGCGACGGTCGCCGGGGCGGACGAAGCGGCGTGGAGCAACGGTTATCCGTCTGGGGGAATACGTCCGCACGACAGTGGCCTTCGAACCGAGCCGAGCGTCGGCGAGAGTGAGATGAAACGGCGTGCGGCGATCGCGGTCGCGATCGCGCTGGTCCTGCTCGCGCTGTTCGTCGTCGCCGTGGGCTGGGAGGAGGTGCTCTCGGCGATCGCTCGCGCGGAGCTCGCCGTGTACGCCGTCGCCTTCCTGGGCACGCTCGGCACGTTCGGCTTCCGGACGGCGGTGTGGGCCCGCGTGCTGGCGGTCGTCGACCGGCCTAGACCCTACTGGCTGTTGCTCGGGGTCTTTCTGACCGCCTCGTTTCTGAAGTACGTCACCCCCTACGGGCAGCTCACCTCGGGCGTCGGCGTCGCCGCGATCGTCTCGCGGTACACCGACGCCGCCTACGAGGAGAGCCTCGCCGGCGTCGTCAGCGCCGACTTCCTCAACTACCTGCCGTACTACACGTTCGGGCTCGTCGGCGCCGGCTACCTGATCCTCCTCGACTCGCCGCCGGCCGCTCTCGGGGAGTACGCCCTCCCCGTCGTCGGACTCGTCGGTGCCGTGGTCGCCCTCGCCGCCCTCCTGTGGCGGAAGCGGGGACTGTTCGACGCGGGCGTGATCCGCGCGATCGCGGGCCTTCGCGGCCTCGTCGGCCGGCTCTCGACGTCGAAGGCGCGGCTGCTCACGAGGGAGAACGTCGAACGCCGTCTCGAGGGGTTCTACACGACCCTCGAGCTGGTCTCTGCGGACAGACGGGCGATGGCGGCGGCGCTCGTCTACGCCCACCTCGGCTGGCTCGGACTGGCGGTCGCGCTCTACGCCTCCGCCCACGCGCTGGCCGTCCCCCTGCCGTTCGGCGTCGCCATGCTCGTCGTCGCGGTGAGCAAGCTCGGCTTCCTGTTGCCGACACCGGGCGGGATCGGCGGCGTCGAGGCGACGACGGCCGGCGCGCTCTACGTGGTCGCACCGACGAGCGTCGCCGTCGCGACCGCGACCGCGATCCTCTTTCGGTTCGCGACCTACTGGTTCACCGTCCTCGTCGGCGGCGGGGCGTCGATGGCGCTGACGGTGAGAGATCCGCTCCCGCCGGAGAGCTACTGACTGCGGTCAGTCCCCGTCGCGGGCGGCGAGATACCCCTTGTGACACTCCGGACAGATGTCCCCCGGCCGGAGGGAGCTACGGGTGCCGGCGAACGAACAGCGCGGACACTCGAGGGCGACGACGCCGGCTCTCTCGGCCTCGCTCGCACCCGGGGCGGGGACGGTGCCGGCGCTGGCGATCCCCGTCTCCGGTCCGTCGGCCCCGGCGGCCCCCTCGGTCGCGGGCGGAGCTCCGTCGACGGGCGTCTCCGGGCCGACGGGGTCGTCGTCGGTGGCCGCGTCGTCGGCGTCCGCCGGTCCGTCCTCGAGGATGACGGCGTCGTCTTCCGGGAGGTCGTCGTCCACCGCCGGCTCGTCGTCCGGCCACGGCGTGGGCTCTCCCGCCTCCTCGACGTGGTCGTCGTCGGCTTCGGGCCACGGCGCGGGCTCTCCTGGCTCCTCGGCACCGTCGTCCTCGGACTCCGGCCATGCGGCGGGCTCCTCGTCGGCGCCGACCGGCGGTCCGACGTCGTCGGCCACGGGCCACTCGCCGTGGGCCCGGTCGTCGGGCCGTTCGTCGAGGATCTCGCCGTCGTCGGTGATCGGCTCGCCGGCTTCGTCGGTGATCGGTTCGCCGGTGGCGGACCCGTCGACGCTGGCTGCTCCGCCCTCCGGCTCCGACCCGGCGTCGGCCGCCTTCGAGCCGGCCCCCGTCGTCGGCCCGTCGTCGACGATCACGGCGTCGTCTTCGACGTCGGGGCCGTCATCGGCGGCTCTGGCTTCCGGCTCGCTGCCGGCGACGGGTTCGTCGTCGACTCCCGGTCCGGCCGCCTCGGTCGCGGGCTCCTCGGCGTGGCTCGTCGCGCCCTCGACGGGCTCCTCGCCGGTGGAGATCGGCCGCACCTCGGTGCTCTCGCTGACCACGTTGACGTCCCCACAGCGGGCACACGTCTCGAACTCCCGGACAGTCACCACCACCTCGCTGCCGCGCTCTTCGCGCTCGCGCTCGGTCTCGAGCTCCCCGTAATCGTGACCGAGTAACGAACATCGCAGGACCATTGTCAGCCCGTACCGAGCAGGGGGTAAAAAACGTACCGGACGGGAACGACAACCCTCAAATCCCGGGTTGACGAATGTACCGGCGGATGAGAGCCAAGCGGGAGTACCGGGACCGGGAGGAAGTCGAGGTCGCGGTCCTCGACGCGCTGGTCAACAGGGCCGACGACGGGATGACCGTCTTCGAGCTCAGGGCGGCCGTCTCGGCCGACATCGACGAACTCGAGGCGGCCCTCTCCCGGCTGAAAGACGACGAGCTCATCGTCGTCGACGCCGGCGGCGGCCGGACCGAGATCAAACCCGCGGAGTGTGTGATCCCCGAGGAGCCGGTCGACGAGGGGGAGGAGTCGATCGTCGACCGCCTCCGCGAGCGGCTTCCGTTTTAGCCGCGTCCGGCTCCTCGCCGTCCGCCCGGATCGGAAATCCTCATACGGCTGAAGCACCTCGAGTGAGTCATGAGCCTCATCGAGTCGGTCCACGCCGACCACGGCGCGACCTTCGGGGAGCGTGGGGGTCGCCGGATCGTCGAACACTACGGCCGTCCCGAACGCGCACATCGGGCGGTCCGAAACGGCGCCGGACTGTTCGAACCGGCCTACGACGTCGTCGTCGTCGAGGGCGACGACCGCGTCGAGTACGTCGACAACGTCGTCTCGAACCGGGTGCCCGACGCCGACGGCGAGGGCTGTCACGCCCTCGTGCTCGACCCCCAGGGTGGGATCGAACTGGAGCTGTACGTCTACAACGCCAGCGAGCGGCTGTTGTTGCTCACGCCGCCGGGGCTGGCCGAGGGGCTGGCGGCCGACTGGTCCGAGAAGGTGTTCATCCAGGACGTCGAGATCCGGGCTGCGACCGACGAGTTCGCCGTCTTCGAGGTCCACGGCCCGAAGGCGACCGAGAAGGTCGCGAGCGTCTTCGCCGGTCCGTCGACGCCCGAGCGTCGGTTCGCGTTCGAGCGGGGTTCGATGGGTGAGGCGGGCGTGACCGTAATCCGCACCGACGCCCTCGCCGGCGAGGAGAGCTACGCGATCGTCTGTGGGGCCGACGAGGCCGAACGGGCGTACGACGTCCTCGCGACCCAGGGCATGGCCGTGGCCCCCTTCGGCTACCGCAGCTGGGAGACACTCACCCTCGAGGCGGGCTCGCCGCTGTTCCCGACGGAGTTCGAGGGGACGATCCCGAACGTCCTCGGGCTGCGGAGCGCACTCGACTTCGAGAAGGGCTGTTACGTCGGCCAGGAGGTCGTCTCCCGGGTCGAAAACCGCGGACGGCCGAGCCGCCAGCTGGCCGGGCTGGCGCTCGCCGGCGACGCAGTCGGCGTCCCGGCGGCCGGCGCGGCCGTCTTCGACGGCGACGCGAGCGTCGGCGAGGTGACTCGCGCCGCCGTCAGCCCGCTGCTCGAGCGGCCGATCGCGCTCGCGCTGGTCGAGTACGGCCTCGACGTCGAGGAGGTGACCGTCCGCGTCGGCGGCGAGGAGGTCCCCGCGACGCCGACGGAGCTCCCGTTCGTCGAGGGCTCCGAGCGGTCGGCGCGGCTGCCGGCGTACTGAGCGGGTCGGCGCGGCGGGTGGGTGGTCGGCGCGGATCGTCGACGGCACGCGGGAGTGTCGTGGCAAATAGTTAACACCCTCGGGGTGGTAGCCCGTTCGGGGTGAGACGATGCCAACCGAAACCGAACACGACCGACTGGAGACGCTCGTCGGGGAGTATCTGCGTGCGTTCAACGAACGGGACGAGGAGGGGCTCTCGGAGCTGCTCGCGGAGGACGTCGTCCACCACGGGATCCGCGAGGACCGCCACGGACACGAGGAGGTCCGGGAGGTGCTCGGGGCCCACTTCGAGACGTTCCCGGACTACACGGGGGAGACGGAGCTCGTCGTCGCCGGAGAGGACGCCGTCGCCGTCCGGTACACCGCAAGTGGCACCCACAGCGGCGAGTATCGGGGCGTCGAGCCGACGGGCCACACGGCCGAGTGGAGCGGGATCGCGATCTACCGCGTCGATGACGGGGAGATCGCGGAGATCTGGATCGAGGAGGACCGTCTCGGCCTCTACGAGGAACTCGAGATGGCCGATCCGCCGGCGCACCTGCGCCTGTAGGGCGAGGCCGCCCCGTTCGTGACGACCGGTAGAGGTGACGTCCGTCCTGGTAAATATCTTTTGGGGCAAGATTTAAGTGCACAAATCACTCACTCATTAAATACTATCGGTATCCGTCCGCCGGACCGATCCGCTCCACGCCCGTCCCCGGCGTGCGGTCGTCACGAGGTGTCGACCGGGCCGTCAGCCGGCCGGAGTGGTGAGAGTTCACAGATGACAGAAAAGGTCGCCGCCCGAACGGATCCGGGCTCTCCCCGCGTCGAGAGCCCGGCTCCGTCGACCGCGAGGCGGGTGCCGACGACAGTGAACGCCACGGGGAAAGTGAGAAACCATGACCGGTGATATCGAGACGCTGGAGGCGCTCAGCAACGAGTACAGGGAGTCGATGCCCGCGGACCTGCGGGAGACCAGATCCTTCGAGTGGTACCTCCGGGAGCTGTACGAGGATCCGAACGTCGCCCGCAACGCCCACCAGCGGGTCGCGGACATGTTCGACTACTACGGCACGAGCTACGACGAGACCGAGGGCGTCGTCGAGTACCACCTGGCGAGCCGTGATCCCCTCGGCGACGGGGAGAACACCTTCTACGGGACGGTGATCCACCAGTCGATCCACGAGTTCGTCAACAAGGTGAAATCGGGCGCCAGACGGCTCGGGCCCGAACGCCGGATCAAGCTCCTGCTCGGCCCCGTCGGCTCCGGGAAGTCCCACTTCGACCGGCAGGTGCGCACCTACTTCGAGGACTACACCCTCCGAGAGGAGGGCCGGATGTACACCTTCCGCTGGACGAACCTCTGTGAGGTCATCCACGACCAGGACCCCGCCGACGACGCGGTCCGCTCGCCGATGAACCAGGATCCGCTCGTCTTGCTCCCCCTCCAGCAGCGCCAGTCGGTGATCGACGACCTGAACGACCGGCTCGACGCGCCGTACACGATCCGCAACGAACAGAGCCTCGACCCGGAGAGCGAGCTCTACATGGATCGGCTGTTGGCCCACTACGACGACGACCTCCAGGCCGTCCTCGAGTCACACGTCGAGATCGTCCGGCTGATCGCCGACGAGAACAAACGCCAGTGTCTGGAGACGTTCGAGCCCAAAGACAAGAAAAACCAGGACGAGACCGAGCTGACCGGCGACGTCAACTACTCGAAGATCGCCGTCTACGGGGAGAGCGACCCGCGGGCGTTCGACTACTCCGGGGCGTTCTGTAACGCAAACCGCGGCGTGTTCTCCGGGGAGGAGCTGCTCAAACTTCAGCGGGAGTTCCTCTATGACTTCCTCCACGCCACCCAAGAACAGACGATCAAACCGAAGAACAACCCCCGGATCGACATCGACCAGGTGATCGTCGGGCGGACGAACATGCCCGAGTACAAAGACAAGAAAGGCGACGAGAAGATGGAGGCGTTCAACGACCGCACGAAGCGGATCGACTTCCCGTACGTCCTCAGCTACGAGGACGAGGCCTCGATCTACCGGAAGATGTTGACGAACGCCGACGTCCCGGACATCGACGTCGAGCCACACACCTTGGAGATGGCCGGACTCTTCGGCGTGCTCACCCGGATCGAGGAGCCGGACACCGAGACGATCGACCTGCTCGCGAAGGCGAAAGCGTACAACGGCGAGGTCGACGAGCTCGAGGATCTGGACGTCAGGAAACTCCGGGAGGAGGCGGCCGCGAAAGCCGAGATCGGCGAGGGGATGATCGGCGTCTCCCCGCGGTTTATCGGCGACGAGATCGCCGAGGCGATCATGGACTCCAAACACCGGGGTCGGGGCTTCCTCTCGCCGCTTACGGTGTTCAACTTCTTCGAGGAGAACCTAGAACACCACGGCTCGATCCCCGAGGAGAACTTCGAGCGGTACTACCGCTATCTCGAGACCGTCCGGGAGGAGTACCGCGAGCGGGCGATCGAGGACGTCCGCCACGCGCTGGCCTACGACATCGAGGAGATCCGCCGCCAGGGCGAGAAGTACATGGACCACGTGATGGCCTACATCGACGACGACACGATCGAAGACGAGCTGACCGGCCGCGAACAGGAGCCCGACGAGACGTTCCTCCGGAGCGTCGAGGAGAAACTCGACGTCCCCGAGGACCGCAAGGACGACTTCCGCCAGGAGGTGTCGAACTGGGTCTCCCGGCGGGCCCGGGAGGGCGAGGCGTTCGACCCACAGGACAACGAGCGCCTGCGGCGGGCTCTAGAGCGGAAACTCTGGGAGGATAAGAAACACAACATCAACTTCTCCGCGCTGGTCAGCGCCGGGGAGGTCGACGACGACGAGCGTGGCTCCTGGATCGACGCGTTGATCGAGCAGGGGTACTCCGAGGCGGGCGCCAAGGAGGTCCTCGAGTTCGCCGGCGCGGAGGTCGCCAAAGCCGAGATCGAGTGATGACCGGAGACGAGTACGTCGGCGTCGCCGACGACCGCCTGGAGGAGACCTACGAGGAGCCGATGAGCCTCGCGGCGTACGTCGACCGGCTGTTCGAGGAGCCGGGGCTGGCCGCCCACGCCGCGAAGTACCTCCTCGAGGCGATCGAGGCGGCTGGCACCCGCGAGGTGGTCGAGGAGGGCGAGCGAAAACGCCGGTACCGGTTTTTCGACGACCCGTACAACGGCGGCGAGCACGCCGTCCTCGGCAACACCGAGACGCTCAACGCCTTCGTCGACGACCTCCGGTCGATCGCCACGCGCCGGGGCAAAGACGAGAAGATCGTCTGGTTCGAGGGGCCGACCGCGACGGGCAAGTCCGAGCTCAAACGGTGTCTGGTCAACGGCCTCCGGGAGTACTCGAAGAGCCCGGCCGGCCGGCGGTACACCGTCGAGTGGAACGTCCGGGCGGCCGCGGGCGACGACCGCGGCCTGAGCTACGGCGGCGATCCGACCGTCGGAGACGACGAACACTGGTACGAGAGCCCCGTCCAGAGCCACCCGCTCTCGGTGTTCCCCGAGGAGGTCCGCGAGGAGCTGGTGGCGGCGCTGAACGACGAACTCGACGACCACGTCCCGATCGACGTCGACGTCGAGCTCGATCCGTTCTCCCGGGAGGCCTACGAGTTCCTAGAGGAGCGATACCGCCGGCAGGGCCGGGAGGGGCTGTTCTCTGCGATCGTCGACGAACGTCACCTCCGGGTGAAAAACTACGTCGTCGACGTCGGCAGGGGGGTCGGCGTGCTCCACAGCGAGGACGACGGCTCGCCCAAAGAGCGGCTGGTCGGCTCCTGGATGCACGGGATGCTCCAGGAACTGGACTCCCGCGGCCGGAAGAACCCCCAGGCGTTCTCCTACGACGGCGCGCTCTCCCAGGGCAACGGCGGGCTGACGATCGTCGAGGACGCCGCCCAGCACGCCGACTTGCTCCGGAAGCTGCTCAACGTCCCCGACGAGCGGTCGGTCAAGCTGGATAAGGGGATCGGGATGGACGTCGACACCCAGCTGTTGATCATCTCTAACCCCGATCTCGAGGCCCAGCTGAACCAGCACGCCGAGCGCAACGGGACGGACCCGCTGAAGGCGCTCAAACGCCGCCTGGACAAACACGAGTTCGGCTACCTCACCAACCTCAGCCTCGAAGCCGAGCTGATCCGCCGGGAGCTGACCGGCGAAACGGCCGTCTGGGACGCCGAGAGGTACGAGGAGCTGGAAGCGCGGATCCGCGAGCCGGTGACGGTGACGGTCCGGGACGCCGATCGGACGACGAGCGAGCGGGAGTTCGCCCCCCACGCGATCGAGGCGGCCGCGCTGTACGCCGTCGTCACCCGGCTGGACGAGGGCGACCTGCCCTCCGGACTCGACCTCGTCGACAAGGCGTCGATCTTCGATCGGGGCTACCTGCTCGACGGCGACAGCCGGATCGAGAAATCCGAGTTCGAGTTCGACGACGCCGCCGCCGACGGCGAGGCCGGCATTCCGGTGACGTTCACCCGGGACACGCTGGCCGACCTGCTCCAGACCGAGCGGGACCGCCACCACCCCGAGTTGCCCGTCGAGGACGTGATCATGCCCCGGGACGTGCTCAACGCGATGGCCGACGGGCTGGCCGACGCGCCGGTCTTCTCGACGGCCGAACGGTCGGAGTTCGAAAACCGCGTCGTGCCCGTGAAAAACGCGATCTTCGACCGACAGGAGGCCGACCTCATCGACGCCATCATGCACGCCAGACGGGTCGACGAGGACACGGTCGCCGAGTACGTAGAGCACGTCTACGCCTGGGAGACCGGCGAGAGCCTCCGGAACGACCGCGGGGAGGCGATCGGGCCCGATCCGCTGAAGATGAAGCTGTTCGAAGTCGAGTCCCTTGGGCGGTTCACCGAGGACGCCTACCGGGGTGATCGGCCGGGCGAGCGCGTCCGGACGTTCCGCCGGGAGAAGGTGATCACCGCGTTGAACCGCCACGCCTGGGAGCGCCGGGACGAGGACTTCAGCGTCGCCGACGTCGACCTCGGGGCGATTCCGGTGATCAAGGCCGTCCTCGAGAGCAACGACTGGGAGGACGTCCGCCGGACGTTCGAGGACTTCGACCCCCGCCAGTGGGACGACCCTCCGAGCGGGACGGAGACCGAGGCGGTGAAGGAGGCGGCGATCGGGACGCTGGTCGAGGAGTTCGGCTACTCGCGGGCGTCCGCGGAGCTAACCGGCAGACACGTCATGGGACAGGTGAACTACAGATGGGACTGAGAGACGACGTCGAACGGTTCAGGGAGGTCGGCGAGGCCCGACGGCAGGATCTGGCCGACTTCATCAGATACGGCGACCTCGGCGGGAGCCGCCCCGACGGGATCGAGATCCCGGTCAAGATCGTCTCCCTGCCGGAGTTCGAGTACGACCGACGCGACCGGGGCGGGGTCGGCCAGGGCGACGGCGGAACCCCGGACGTCGGCCAGCCGGTCGGCCAGCCCCAGCCACAGCCGGGCGACGACGGCGACGGCGACGAGCCCGGCGAGGAGGGTGGCGAACACGAGTACTACGAGATGGACCCCGAGGAGTTCGCCAGGGAGCTCGACGAGGAGCTCGGACTCGACCTCGAGCCGAAGGGCAAGCGGGTGATCGAGGAGAAAGAGGGGCCGTTCACCGACCTGACGCGGTCCGGCCCGGACAGCACCCTCGACTTCGAGCGGATGTTCAAAGAGGGGCTGAAGCGAAAACTCGCGATGGAGTTCGACGAGACGTTCCTCGCGGAGGTCTGTAAGGTCGAGGGGATCGCCCCGAGGGAGGTGTTCGAGTACGCCCGCGGGGAGAGCATGCCGGTCTCGATGGCCGCCGTCGAGGAGCTGTACGCCGAGACGGAAGCCGACCACGGCCGGTGGCCCTCGATCGAGGCGGTCGAGGAGAACGTCGAACGCGAGAGCGTCGGCGCACGGATCCGCCGGGAGGGGATCGGCCACGTCCCCTTCCGTCGGGAGGACGAACGCTACCGTTACCCGGAGATCGTCGAGGAACGGGAGAAGAACGTCGTCGTCGTCAACATCCGGGACGTCTCGGGCTCGATGCGCGAGAAGAAACGCGAGCTGGTCGAACGGACGTTCACCCCGCTCGACTGGTACCTCCAGGGGAAGTACGACAACGCCGAGTTCCGGTACGTTGCCCACGACGCCGACGCCTGGGAGGTCGAGCGCGGGGAGTTCTTCGGCATCCGCAGCGGCGGCGGGACGCGGATCTCGAGCGCATACGAGCTCGCCGTCGAGATCCTAGAGGAGTACCCCTGGAGCGAGTGGAACCGGTACGTCTTCGCCGCCGGCGACTCGGAGAACTCGAGCAACGACACCGAAAAACGGGTGATCCCGCTGATCGAGGAGATCCCGGCGAACCTCCACGCCTACGTCGAGACCCAGCCTTCGGGTAACGCGATCAACGCGACCCACGCCGAGGAGCTGGAACGACGGTTCGGCGGGGACGACGACGTCGCGGTGGCGTACGTCAACAGCGAGGAGGACGTGACCGACGCGATCTACGAGATACTCAGCACGGAGGGGGCCGACGAATGACCGCCATCGCCCGAACGGTCGACGACCGCCCCGGAGGACGGATACACCACGGAGAAGAGCCATGAGTGACACGGCGCGCTATCACAAACAACGCATCGCCGACGAGCTGGAGGAGCCGGTCGCACGAGCCCGCG
The DNA here is from genome assembly GCA_003552885.1 of Natrialbaceae archaeon. GTDB lineage: Archaea > Halobacteriota > Halobacteria > Halobacteriales > Natrialbaceae > Tc-Br11-E2g8. The sequence goes on along the minus strand of PUPA01000217.1, from coordinate 15,804 downwards.
AGCTGGCCGAACGGCTCGGCCTCGAGCCGTACCCGGTCAACTACTGGATCGTCGACCACGACGAGATGAACGAGCTGATCGCCTACGGCGGCTTCCAGTCGCGATACCCCCACTGGCGGTGGGGGATGGGGTACGATCGCCAGCAGAAACAGGACCGGTACACCGGCGGGAAGGCGTTCGAGATCGTCAACAACGACAACCCGTCCCACGCGTTCCTCCAGGAGTCGAACACCGCGGCCGATCAGAAAGCCGTCATCACCCACGTCGAGGCCCACGCCGACTTCTTCGCGAGAAACGAGTGGTTCGGGCTGTTCACCGGCGCCCGCGAGGACGCCGGCGCCGTCGAGGCGGCGGCGACCCTCGAGCGCCACGCACGAGCGATCGGAGAGTACATGGCCGACCCGGAGATCGACCGCGCCGACGTCGAGCGGTGGATCGACCACTGTCTCAGCCTCGAGGACAACATCGATCAACACCGGGTGTTCAGCCGTCGGCTCGACCTCGATGGCGAGACGGAACTCGACGACGACCTGGCGGAGAAACTCGACGACCTCGGACTCTCCGATGAGGTCCAAAAGGAGGTGTTCGACGACGAGTGGCTGGCGACGCTCGAGGACGGCGACGGTCGGCCGAACGTCCCCGCCGAGCCCGAGAAGGACCTGCTCGGTTTCCTCAGAGAGCACGGCAAAGCCTACGACGAGGAGGCCGGCAAGGCCGTCGAGATGGCCGAGTGGCAACGGGACGTCCTCGACATGCTGCGGACGGAGGCGTACTACTTCGCCCCCCAGAAGATGACGAAGGTGATGAACGAGGGGTGGGCCAGCTACTGGGAGTCGACGATGATGGCCGACGAGGGGTTCGCCGACGACGACGAGTTTCTGACCTACGCCGACCACATGTCGAAGGTGCTCGGCTCCGGTGGGCTCAACCCCTACAGCCTGGGGCTCGCCCTCTGGGAGTACGTCGAAAACGTCACAAATCGCCGGGAGGTCATAGAGCGGCTGCTCCGCGTCGAGGGGATCAGCTGGCGCAACCTCGAGGAGGTCGTCGACTTCGGAGCGGTCATAGAGCACCTCGACCCCCCCGAGGCGCTCTCGGCGCTCCCGGCGGACGACCTGGACGCCGTCGCGGCGCTGCCCGACCGGTGGATCGACGGGGAGGCCGTGGCGGCGGCCCGGGACGGCGAGGTCGACGCGGAACGCTACCCCTGGAAACTGCTCACCTACGAGGGGCTCGCCCGCCGGAACTACTCGCTCGTGAGGCCCCAACACCGAGGCTTTCTCCGACGGGTGAGCCAGAGCGAGCTGGAGCGGATCGGCCGGTACCTCTTCGACGACGCCCGCTACGGCTCGGTCGAGGAGGCCCTCGCCGACGTCGAGTACACCGCCGGCTGGGACCGGCTGTTCGACGTCCGGGAGAGTCACAACGACGTCACCTTCCTCGATCAGTTCCTCACCGACGAGTTCGTCGCGGAGAACGACTTCTTCGCCTACGAGTACTCCCGGGCGACCGGCCAGTACCACGTCTCGAGTACCGACCCCGCGGACGTCAAACGGAAGCTCCTCCTCCAGTTTACCAACTTCGGGAAGCCGACGATCGCCGTCTACGACGGCAACTACAACAACGCCGGCGAGCTGTTGCTCGGCCACCAGTACAACGGCGTCGCCCTCGACCTAGAGCAGGCCGCGGCGACCCTAGAACGGGTGTTCGAGCTCTGGGGCCGGCCGGTGAACCTGCTGACGATCGTCCCCGAGGTCGACGACCACGACGTCGAGGTGGCCAGACGTCAAAACCGCGAGCCAGAGGCCGAAGAGCGGGGCAAACGGCTCCGGTACGACGGCGAGGAGGTCGTCGTCGAGGACGTCCCCTGGGAGGAAGTCGAGGGGCTCGCCGCCGACGACGTCGACTACGACACCAAACCCGAGGAGTGGCTGGCCTGACCCGGGCCCGCCGCGGCCGGGCGCCGCCGTGGGCCGATCTCACGGCCCGGCGGACAGTCGCCCGACGACGAACGATCGAAGTTTTTATACGTCCGATCGGTAACCGTGGATCCGGATGCAGGGGGACGGGAGCCGAGCCGACGAGCCGGCCCCGACGAGCGACGGCTTCGACCTCACCGGGACGCTCGTCGGGCTGGACGCGGAGGAGGCCGAACGCAGACGCGAGGCGCTACGGGCGGTCCGGGCGACCCTCGAGGAGGACCCCGAGCGGTGTGCACCGACCGTGCCGAAGCTACGCGAGCTGCTCGAGGATCCCGACGCCGACTGTGACGCGGTCGTCCTCGAGTGTCTGGCCGAGCTCGCGGCCGTGACGCCGGCGGACGTCGTGCCGGCGGTCGACGCCGTCCTCGAACACGTTCGCGAGCGATCGGACGCCGAAACCACGGCCGCGTTACGGTGTCTGACCCACGTCGCCGACTCACGGCCCCGCTGGGTCCTCGAGGCCGTCGACGACGGCTTCGAGACCGATCCGACCGCGGAGGCCGACTCGATCGGGACGCTGCTGGCGGTGCTCAGACACCGATCCGCCGCCTTCGACGAGGATCCGACGGAGACCCTCGAGGGGCTGTCGGCCGCCGATCCGACGATCCGCGAGCACGCCGAGCTGGCACTCGCGGTGTTCGGCCGGCCCGAGGCATGATCGCGTGCTCCCGCTCGAGTGAGCGACCCACGGACCGCGTGGAGCCTACAGCAGCTCCGCGAGCAGGAACCACGCGAGCCCGAAGTAGATCAAGAGCGCGGTGACGTCTTTCACCGTCGTGATCAGCGGATCCGACGCGGCGGCGGGATCGAAGCCGAGTTTGTTCATCAGCCACGGGATGACGTAGCCGACGACGCTCGCGACGACACACACCGACACGAGCGCGACGAAGACGACGACGGCGATCAGCCCCGCGTTGGGGTCGCCTGCCCACAGTCGCCAGCCGTAGGCGGCGCCGGCACCGAGGGCGCCGATGATCAGCCCGATGGCCAGCCCGATCAGCCCCTCACGGACGAAGTGTCGCATCGCGTTTCGGTCGTCTATGTGACCCAGCGCGAGCCCGCGGACGAAGATCGTCGACGCCTGGGTGCCGACGTTGCCGCCCATGTCCATGATGACGGGGACGAAAAAGGCGAGGGCGATCGCGGCCTCGAGGGTCTCCTCGAAGCCCTCGATGACCAGCCCCGCGAGCAGTCCGCCGCCGAGCGCCAACACGAGCCAGGGGAGCCGAAGCCGGAGGATCCGGGCGATCGAGGACTCGAGGATCGCCTCGCTGCGGGAGGACTCGACGTCGGTGAACGTAAAGCCCGCGCTCTTGAGGATGTCCTCGGTCGCCTCCTCCTCGACGACCCCGAGCATGTCGTCGGTCCGGACGACGCCGACGAGCACGCCCTCCCCGTCGACGACCGGCAACGCGGGGAACTCCCGGTCGGCCATCTCGCCGGCGACGTACTCGGGGTCGGCGTCGTCGTCGATCGTCACGAGCTCCGTCGCCATGTGCTCCTCGACGACGTCGTCCTCCGGGGCGTTGAGCAGCTCCCGCAGGGACATCACGCCGACCAGCCGGCCGTAGTTGTCGGTGACGTAGAGGTAGTAGATCGTCGTCTCGCCGGGAACGGCCGGCTCGAACGCCCGGAACTGCTCGATCGCGGGCCCGACGAACGTGTCCTGGGTGACGGAGACGAACTCCTCGTCGGCGAGCTCGCCGATCTCGTCGACGTGAACCTCGAGGCCGCCGTCGAGGACCCGGTCAGCGTCCTCCATACACCTCACCTCGGGCGTGCGATCGGATGACGCCGGCGAACTCCCCCTCCAGCAGGTCGAGGACGAGCTCCTCGAGGGTCAACCCCCGCTCGCGGTCGGTTTCGGCCACCACCTCCTCGGCGTCGCTCGGGAAGTCGGCCGTCGCGGTACCGTCGGAACCGATACGGCTGGTATCCAGCATGCGCCAGGGGATGGTCGTTCCTCGGCTATATTTATTTCCATTTAAAATAATCTCGATATAATTATCCACGGTGTGTGATAGTATATTTCACGGCCGCGGCAGTACACCTCACGGTCGCGGCAGCTGCGGTCGGTCCGCCGGCCGCGGCGCGTTCCGTCTCGGCATCTTTAACAGCCGACTGTCCGAGGGGCGAACATGGACGCCCGGACGGAATTCTGGTCGATCTACCGGGAGGCGATCCCGATCCTGTTCATCGCCCTCGGTGGTGGGCTCTTCGCCGGTGTCGTACTCGAGGGGATAATCGAGAGCGTCGAGCGGTTCCCGGGGTTGCTCGTGATGGTACCCGTCTTTCTGGCCACCCGCGGCAACGTCTACGGCGCGCTCGGCGGTCGGATCTCCAGTGGGCTCCACCAGGGGTTGCTCCCGCCGGCGTTCGAGCGCAACGACCGACTCCTCAACGCCGTCCTCGCCTCGTTTATCAACGGCATCGGCATCTCGATCGTCATCGGCGTCGTCACCTGGCTCGCCCTGCTCGCCCTCGGGTGGCCCGCGGCGGCCCTGTACGAGCTCGTCGGCATCATGCTGATCGCCGGCGTCCTCACGTCGGTGGTGTTGATCTTCGGGCTCTTGCTCCTGATCTTCGCCGGCTACAAGCGCGGCTACGATCCGGACAACCTCGTCGGCCCGATCGTCACCACCCTCGGTGACATCTTCGGGATGGTGTTCATGCTGCTCGCGATCGGCCTCGTCGAGGTGATCGTCTGATGGTCGTCCCGTCGGGCTCACTCGGCAGCTGGGAGTGGCGGACGATCGTCGGCAACATGTTCCCGATGCTCGTCGTCCTCTCGATCATCGTGCTCGCGGCGGGGATCACCCTGGAGAGCGCAGAGGAGCTTCTGGAACGGTTCGCCATCCTCGCGGTGATGGTACCGACGATGGTCGACATGGGGGGGAACCTCGGGGCGATCCTCAGCTCGCGGCTCTCCACGCGATTTCACCTGGGAACCACCGAGCTCGACCCGCGCGACCGGGTGCTGTGGGCGAACGTCCTCGCGATCCTGGCGCTGGCGGCGACGATCTTCACCGCGCTGGGGATCGGCGCCTACCTCATCGGGCTCGTCCTCTTCGGCGGCCCGATCGGGCTGGCCACCCTGCTTTTCATCTCGCTCGTCAGCGGGATGTCCGTGGCCGTCATCGCCGTCGTCTTCAGCTTCGCGACGACTTACGTCTCCTACCGGCTGGGGATCGACCCGGACGACACGACGATCCCCGTGGTGACGAACGTCGTCGACGTCTTCGGGATGGTCATCTTCATCGGCGTCTCCTGGCTCGTGTTGTGGTAGGCGACCGACCCGAAACCGTTTGACCGCGGGCTGCGAACGGTCGTCCATGCCGACGGTCACGAGAGCGGGGGTCTCGCTGTACTACGAGGCCGACGGCGAGGGGGAGGCGGTCGCCTTCCTCCCGGAGGCCGGGTTCGGCGCGTGGTCGTGGGGGTGGCAACAGCCCGCCGTTTCCGGCCCGTACGAGGCCATCGTCGCCGACCTCCGGGGGACCGGGCGCTCGGATCGGCCCCCGGGGCCGTACGACCTCGGAACGCTCGTCGCGGATCTCGAGGCCGTCCTCGTCGACTGCGGCGTCAGGCGGTGTCACGCCGTCGGCGCGGGTCTCGGCGGCGCGATCGCGCTCGACGCCGCCCGGCGCTCGGGCCGAATCCGGACGCTGACGCTGTTCGGGACGCCCGTCCGCGGCGACGCTGCCGACTTCCAGGGCCTGTTCGCACCGCCCGGGGAGCCCGCGGCGCTCCGGCGCTCCCTCGAGGCCGGCCTCTCGGCTGCGTTCCGGGAGCGCCAGCCCGAGGTACTCGAGGGGATCGTCGACTGGCGGGCGGAGGGGGACGCCGACCGGGAGGGCTGGGAGGGCCAGGTCGCCGCCCTGGAGGGGTTCGACGCCACCGACTGGGGATACGAGCTCGAGCAGCCGGCGCTCGTCGTCCACGGGACGGCCGACGAACTCGTCCCCGTCGACGCCGGCCGGGCGCTCGCCGAGGCCCTCCCGAACGGGCGGTTCGAGCCGCTCGAGGGCGCCGGGCACCTCTTTTTCGTCGAGCGTTCCCGGACGGTGAACGATCTCCTCGTCGGCTTCCTCGAGTCCGCCGGGTAGGGGTGAGGTGGCCCCGACCGCCGGGGAGGGGTCGATCAGCTCGCCAGGCATGCGAGCCAACAGGTCATCGCCGACGCGACCAGCCTCGGCACCGTGGGTGTCGACCCCGAGGAGTACCACGACGACGTGATCCGGTTGCTACTCACCGTCGCTGACATCGAACAGGTCGCCGACCACGCGACCAACGTCGCCGCTCGGACGGTGTACATGGCGAGCGGTGACGACACCCTCCTCGAGTAACACCACCTGACTGGTTTTAGACACCATCTGGTTGGGCCAGTTTGAGAAACGAGCAGATCAAAGCGGACTGGAAAGGGGAGACCACGCCGTTCGAGCGGGTGTGCGAAATCGTCGAGCGGACCCACGACGGGCAGTCGGCAGCCGAGACCGCCAACCGCGCCCTCGTGGGCGAGCCGACGGCACGTCGACACCGCAAAGCGCTCGTGAACACCGGCTTCGCCGAGACCTGGCGGAGCCCCTCAGTAGAGACGTCGTCCAGAGAGCTCACGAGCGGTTGACATCGAGTTTTCGAGGGGGTGTTAGCCGACAGTATGGGGAGTGATCAGAGCTGGCCTCATCGGGGGCCGGATCACGGCGGCCAAGAACTGCCGCGCTTCGGATCGGCTGTCTCTGCGTTGCCGGGCGATGGTATGTCCTCGGGCGGACCGACGTATCGGTCCCACGCGACGATCGCCGAGGGCAGTACGACGATCGCCGACAGCCAGGCGTAGAACACGCCAAGGGCGAGCAAGAGCCCGAACTCCATCAGGACCGGAATAAGAGCCAGGTACAGAATGCCGAGCCCGGAGACCGTCGTGATCATGCTGCCGGTGAGTGCACCACCGGTTCCGAGAACTGTCTGCCAGAGTGCGTCGAACACATCGGTGTCGGCCTGAAATTCGTCGACGAACCGATGCATGAAGTGGACCGTGTAATCGACCCCGAGACCGATAGCCACCGCCAGAATCGGGGCGGTGATCGGGCTGAGCGCAATATCGAGATATCGCATCGTGGCGACGAGGAGTGCCACCGACCCCAACACCGGCACGAGGACCAGTATCCCATACGCCGCCCGTCCCTCGAGCCATCGGAACGACAGGACGAGGACGAGTCCGGTCAGGACACTTGCGAGAATCAGATTCACGATCGCTGCCTGGGTCGTCTCTTCCGCTACCTCTTCGAATATCACGAGCTGTCCCGTGGCGACGGCGTCGAGGGGCATGCCGTCAGCGATCTCCTGGGTGGCCACTACGGCGTCCTCTTGCTCGGCGTCGACATCGACTTCGATGTCCACCCGTGTCATCCGATAATCGGTCGTCATGCGGTCTCGCGCCTGGTCACCCGCAGCCGACGCGAACAACTGGTCGTAGACGACGTCGAGCTCCCGGTCCGGGATCCCGTCTCCCGACCGATCATACCGCTTTAGGAGAGTTTCGAGTTCGGGGTCCGAGTCGGCCTCGCTCTCTAAAACTCCGAGAATGGACTCGGCCTCCGCCTCACGGCCTTCCTGAACGTAGACGTCGGGTGGGTTCCGAAGCGCCTCGTCGATAGCCGAGAGGCCGTTGGCCGATCGGAGGTCGGGGTCGTCGATGAATATCGTGACCGTCTCGTCGCTGATCTCGAAGTCCTCTTCGATGTACTCCAGATACTGGATGAACACGTATTCATCGACGCCCAGCGGGGCCGGAAGCTCCTGATACAGTTCGACCCGCTCTTGATCGGGGAAGAACACTTCGGTGTCGAAATCGGCGTCGACGCCCGTCCCGTAGACTGCAATGCTGCCGCCGAATACCAACAGTATCGCCAGAAAGAGGACCGGCGCAATTCGGGCGATGGAGATCCCCACCGAGAGGCTCCGGGCCACCACCGAGCCTTCCGACAGGATCGGCTTCGTTCCAAACGCTGGCAGCCGACGGCCGGCCCGGAAGCGGTCCAGCCTGACCTTACTTGCCGGAAGGAAGAGCCCGAAGATCAACAACGTGAAAACCGTCCCGGCGGCGGCGACGATGCCGAAATCCTGCGTCTGCCCACTGACGATATTCGCGCCAAAACTGAAGCTCGTGGTCAGTGCGACGATCACGAACGCCACCAGCAACTGCTCACTAGAGATCGACATTGCGTCGTCGATCCCGGCACCCGCCGCCCGTTCCTCGCGATAGCGGTTGATGACGTGGATCCCGAAATCGATACCCACCGCGAGCACGAGCGCGAAGACCGTTATTATCGATTCGGAGAAGGGGATCCCGATCCATCCCATAAACCCGAACGTCCAGACGAACGCCAGCAGCAGCGACACGAGGCCGATGGCCAGATCAAACGGGTCGCGGTAGGCGACGATCAGAAAGAAGAGGATGAGGATGATCGCGGCCGGGAAGACCAGAGCGGCGGAATCGCCGAGCAGCTGTTCGTTTTCCTGCTCGACGATCGCCTGCCCGAAAAGCAACACGTTCTCGCTGCTGTCGAAGCCATCGATCCGATCTGCGACCTGTCGGGTGTCCTCGAGCAGTTCGAGCTCGAAGTCACTACCGGCGTCTGGCGGCGTCCGGTAGGTGATTGCGATCTGTGCGACGTCGGCGGACGCCGATTCCGGCGTGAAATCGGTGCTGACTGGCAGATCCGCTTCGGCATCCGCATCGGCAATCGCCGCCCCGATCTGGCGCTCTGACGCGCGATCGACGGCCCGGTACATCTCCTCGGGCGTCTCCGCCGATGGGTCGAGCTGCTGGGCCACCAACGAGGCCGGGCTCGTGGTCGACTCGACCCGGAGGTCGGTCCGTGTCTCCACCCGATCCTGGAACGCCAACATCCGAAGGAGGGTTCCCTGTTCGAGGACGTTGCGCTCTGTATCCACAACCAGCTGCCCGATCGTCCCACCGCTCTCGCGATCGCCCCGTTCGAAGTTGTCCTGGATCTCCTCGAAGGCCTGTTCTGATTCGGTGTCTTCGGTGAACTGATCGTCACCCCCTTCGACGCCCTCGTCGGCCACGATCCCGACGAAGAACACCCCCGTTAACAGTAAAAATACGAGCACGATCGTTCCGGGTCGGTTGGTGATCAGGTCGCTAATCCGCTCGGCGACCCGGTCGGGCCTCCGAGAGCGGCCGCTGACAGTGTTCCCTTCGCTCGGTTCTGTGTTCGAGCGTGTCTCGGTGTTTTCACCCGCGCCGCCCCCAGATCCGGTCGACGAGTCCCCTGCCGGAGCCGGACGCGTCGCATCCGTGTCATCGTTGACCGCGTCCGTCATCCCGACCGCCATCCCATAGACTGGGGGTCGAAACTGGCTCTCGTGACCGTGAGTGATGCGCTACTGAACCTCCGTTCCCACACGGCAGGTGTCGAACTCGAAAACGTCGGCAGCGGGGTCGGCAGGTTCGAGCTCACTGGATGGTCGTCTTTCACACACTCCAAACGAAGTGGTCGAGGGGGACCACGACCTTCGTCGTCAAAACTAGCTGGAGTAAACGTACCCTGCTTATCAGCCCAGTAACGTGATATTCCCTCCGTTTCGACACCCGCACGATCCCGAACACCGCATGACTGAACCCCGCGGTCCATTGACGAATTGTATTGACCTTCCGCGCAGGACTGGTCAAATTCGCCCATGACCCTCCCGTCGTGTTCTGCCATCGTATAATTTCGGGACCACAACGGACGACCCCCGACTCGTGTGAGTGTCGAGTCGGTGCTCGGATCACGGGCCCTGTGGTGTCGGTACACGGCGCTGGATGTCACGGACGTCGGACGTTCCGACGGAGGTCGTCGTCCAGTCCCGCGACCGGAGTGTCGGACGCCTCGCCGGCCGGCCGCGGTTCCTCAAGCTCAGAATATTCGGTGTGGGTTGGCTCGTAGCTTCCGTCGGTTTCACATTTCGACGTCCGGACGCCCTCGCTCGCAGCGTACTCTCGATTATCCAAGGAGGCACAAAGATATATTAGCATAAAGCGTGAACACTGCCCAGGAGGTGCCACGCATGTCCGAATCCCCGCGAGGTGGGGTCCAGTCGTGGACTGAGTCGATGAGTGCCCGCGAACGCGTTCGAGCGGTCGCCGAGACGCTCCGCGAGCCGCGGTCGGTCAACTGGATCAGCGAGCAGGCCGACGCCGCCTGGAGTACGGCCAACGAGGAACTCCGGGACCTCGTCGACCGGGGCCAGCTGCGCCGCGTCGAGGCCGGCGAGTCCACGCGCTACCAGCCGGACTACACGCGACTGCTCTTCGAGGAAATACGCACACTCATCGGAGAGAACACACGCGAGGAACTGCACGACGAACTGGCAGCGATCGCCGAGGAGATCGAGGAGTGGCAGGCGACCTACGACGTCGAGACGTGGGAGGAGCTCGAACAGTCGCTCGGCGACGGTGACCTCGCAAGTGCCGAGCTCCGCGAACGCCGCGACGTCATCCCGTTCTGGCGTGAGAACGAGGAGGATCGACGCCTCATCAAGCACGCACTACGACTTTACTCCGACGTCGAAGCCGCCCGCGAACGGACGACCGACGTGGCCGACCGCGCCACGGGATAGCTCTCTTCTCTCACAGAATGGTCTTTCTTGCCGGTCGCGACCGCTACACACAGCGGACCCTCCTCCGTGACGTTCATCACCGATTGACGGGGCAGGCTGGGTGTGAGGACGTGCGCTATCGTCCGTCTCGACGCCGACCGCGGTACGTCGTCGCGGACGTCGATCCAACCACGTTCCCGAGTGACTCCTACGACGCGCCGACCGCACGATTGGAGATTCGCTTCTGGTACCCCACCGGCGTCGATCACGAATACTACCGCATCAACTGGGTCGAACCGGAGCGGAACCTGATGCTCGGGTTCCACCAGGACGCCGATCATCCGGATCTTGGACCCTGCCACGTCCAGCTCAATCACGAGGATACGCCCGTCGATCGGCGTAGCGCAACGTTTCTCGACGCGTATCCACTCGCCGTCCTCGATGACCGACTACAGCAGTTGCCGGCGGCGGTAGAGGCGATTCACTGGGAGGACGGGATGCCTTCGCTTCCTACCCGGCCAGTCTAGACGGCGAGTTCGTCGATCATCGTCGTTAGCCAGGTCACGCCTCGTTGTCGCCGGCCCGGTGTTCGCTGATCAGCCGGTCGACCATGGCGGTCTTCCGGCGGCGTTCGCGTTCGGCGGCGCGCTCGCGCCAGTCGTCGATGGCGTCCTCGACGTCGGCCTCGCGGGCGACCGCGAGCTCGTCGACCTCCTGGAAGGCGACGTCGTCGGCCGGCGCGACGGGAATCTCCCGGTCGAAGAGGATCGCGTCGGCGATCTCCGAGAGGCCACCCTCCCGGAGGACGACCCGTGGTTCGAACTCCGCGAGCATGTCGGCCGTCGATCGGCCGGCCCCGCTCGCGTCCCTGAGGTAGACCACGTCCCCCGCCGCGATGCCGTAGGCTTCGTCGGCCTCCCGGATCGCCGCCCTGGTGAACTTCTCTACCACCTTCACGGGGACCAGCCCCTCCTTTTTCGCCGAGACGTCGCTGAAGTTCGAGTGATCGAGCTTCCAGAGGGCCTTCATCCGCTCGACTTTCCCCTCGAGGGCCGTGACCTCCTCGCGGGCCGCGTCGCGTTCGCGCTCCAGCCCGTCGATCCGGCGTTCGAGTCGGTTCACCTCGCGGCTGTGTCTGACCTTCCGTCGCTGTTCGCTTCTGGCGGCCTCGAGGTCGGCCTCGAGCTCCTCGATCCGCTCGTCGCGCTCTGAGAGCCGCCCCTCGAGGGTCCCGACGTGGCCCTCGAGTCGGTCGACCTGTCGCTCGAGGTCCCGGATCCGCCGTTCCTCCGGGGAGAGCTCGCGGGGTTCGTGGCTCGACTCCTCCTCGTCGGCGCCGTCCTCGTCCTCGAGGTCCGCGAGGACGGCCTCGACGCTCTCCTCCCCGGCGACGACGCGGGCGATCACCTCCCCGCGATCGATCCCGGGCGGGAGCTTCCGGCCGATCCGCTCGAACTGGTTCTCGTGGGCGTCGAACGCCGACAGCGCCGCGGCGAGGGCGTCGCGCTGGTGGTCGTCGTCGTAGGGGAACTCGCGGGTGCGGTGTTGTTTCTCGTCGACGGCGAGATCCCGGTCGGGCGTGAAGCCGGCGGCGTCGAAGCTCCGTCGCAGCTTCTCTACGGTCTCGGGCATCGGCCGGACGTCCGCGGCAACGATCACCGGTCGGCCGCGCTCGACGATCCACTCGATCACGTCCGCCGTGTCGCTCAACCGCGAGCTCCAGACGTCGAGTGGCTCCCCGTCGAGGCCGACGATCGCCACGGCCGTCGTCGTCCCGGGATCGACGCCGACGATCACGTGATCCCGGCGTTTGACCAGCGGGCGGAACTCGATGCCGTCCCGGCGGAGCCGTTCGATCTCGATCCGGACGTCCCCCGACCGCTCCCGGGAGACGGGGATCTCCTCGGGCCGGGCCTCGACGGTGAACACCGCGTTCGCGTAGCCGCCGTAGGCCTCCCGGATCTCGCGGTCGTACTCGAGGTTCGCCTCCTCGAGGGCGGCCTCGACGGCTCTGGCCCGTCGCTTGACCGCGCCGTGGATCCGCCGTGTGTACCGGTCGGCGCTCCAGCCGCCCTTGCCGGTCGAACGCCCCCGGGACACCTTGAGCTCGGTCGTGTCGGTGAACGCCGAGACCTCGTAGCCGACGTTGTGGGCGGCCAGCCGGGCGGCGGCCTCGGCCTCGCGCATGGGCGCTTTACCGTACGGGATCCCGTGGCGTTTCGCGACCCGCGAGAGCGGTTCGGGCCGTTCGGCCCCGGTGACCTGCACCAGCCTCGTCCCGGCGGGTAACGAGCCCAGAAAGTGGACGAGGGCGTCTTTGTCCGCGGCGAGCTCGTAGGTGTTGTCGGTGGCGACGATCGCCGGCTCCTCGCTGTCGATCAGCCGGCGGAGCTTCCGGCCGGAGACGACGTCGCGCTCGAGTCCGTCGCCGTCGTAGACGACCAGCGCGTAGGAAGGCGAGTCCCCGCGCACGTCGCCGCTCTGGACGTCGACACCGAAGACGACCGCGTCGAGGGCACCCGTTCGCGTACTCACGGACGGTCGTAGGAGCGAGGCAGGTATAAATCCGACGCGGAGGCCGTCGTCTCGCGTTCGGGGACGGACTCACTCGTGTCCGGAGACGGTGACGGGCTCGTATGGCTCCTCGAGGTAGGCGATCTCGGAGGTCGAAAGCGAGAGCCCGAGGGCCTCGACGGCCTGTTCTAGGTGTTCGACGCTCGTGGTGCCGACGATCGGCGCATCGACGACGTCCTTCGAGAGCAGCCAGGCCAGCGCGATCTGGGCCATCGCCACCCCGTAGTCGGCGGCGAGTTCGGCCACTCGTTCGTTTATCTCCGGGCCCCCGCCGTCGCGGTAGGGATGTTCGTAGAGATACTCCTCGCTCGCCCCGCGGGCGGTCGCGTCGATCTCCTCGTGGGGACGGGCGAGATACCCGCGGGCCAGCGGCGACCAGGGGATCACCCCGATGCCCTCCCGGGCACACAGCGGGAGGACCTCCCGTTCTTCTTCGCGGTAGACGAGATTGTAGTGGTTTTGCATCGTGAGAAACCGCTCCAGGCCGAGCCGGTCGCTCGTGTGGAGGGCGTCGGCGAGCTGGTGGGCCCACATCGAGGAGGCGCCCAGATACCGGACTTTCCCGCGGCGCACGGCGTCGTCGAGCGCCGACAGCGTCTCCGCGATCGGCGTGTCGTAGTCCCAACGGTGAATCTGGTAGAGGTCGACGGTCTCCATCCCCAGCCGGTCGAGGGAGTTCTCCAGCTCCCGTTCGATCGCCTTCCGGGAGAGCCCACCCGAGTTCGGATCGTCCTCGTTCATCCGGAAGTACCCTTTCGTCGCGACGACCGCCTCCTCGCGGTGGCCCTCCAGGGCCTCCCCGAGGACGCGTTCGGACTCGCCCGTGGAGTACATGTTCGCCGTGTCGAAGAAGTTGATCCCGAGGTCGATCGCCCGTTCGACGAGCGCTTTCCCCTCCGACTCGTCTAAGACCCACTCGCGCCAGTCGCTCGAGCCGAAGCTCATACAGCCCAGACAGATCCGGCTGACGGTCGTCCCCGTGTCACCGAGTGTCGTGTACTCCATGGGCCGGCTACGCCCGAGGGGGGCAAAAGCCTGGGTGATGCGGCGAGTCGCGCCCTCGACGCCCGCCGGGCCGGCGAGCCGTGGACGCCTACGGCGACGGCGAGCCGGGCACTCGTCTTCCGGAGCGCTCCGATCCCGTCGCGGGGAGGGTCCGGACCTCGTCGCGGGGAGGGTCCGAATCCCGTCGCCGGGAGAGCCCGACCCCCGTCGCCGAGAGAGCCCGACCCCCGTCGTCTGGCCGGGTCGAACGCCGTGGATCCGCCGGGGTGGCGTGACCGCGACCTCACAGCGGCCGGTACCGCCCGCGGCTCTCGCTCACCTCCCCGCCGCGGACGAGCTTCTCGAGGGCGCGTTCGACGTACTCCCGGGGAACGCCGTGTTCGCCGGCGTACTCGATCACCTCCTCGGCCGTCGGCCGGTCGAGCTCCGAGACGGCGCGCTCGACGACCTCCTTGCGGCTCGCCGACCCGCCCGACCCCCGTCGGCGCGCTCCCGCGGCCGCGACCGCGTCGGGGTCGATCCCCGAGGCCTCGAGGTACGCCGTCTCCTCGAGGACGCCGTCTTCGACCGCCTCCTCGAGTTCGGCGAAGCTGTCGAGTTCGGCGAACGCCTCGCCCTCGCCCTGGCGGTTCGCGAGCATCGACGCGCGGACCTCCCTGGCGTGGTCGGCGTCCTCGGTCTCGACGAACTTCCGGCGGCGCTCGTAGGGCCGCCGGGAGCCACAGCGGGGACACTGAACGGTCTCGGAGCGCCCTTCGATGATCCAGAGGTGTGAACACTCCCCACAGCCGACGACCGCGTACATGAGCCGAAGTGGGACCCCCTCGGTGGAAAACGTTCGGGTGGTCGGCTACCCACCCTAAAGGGGTGTCGGGGAGTTCGGCCGTTCTCACGGCGGCCTCGATGGCACCCACGGCGGCCTCGACCTGTCACCGCCCCGTCCGGACCCACTCCTCGAGGGTGAACCCCTCGTAGTCGGTTTCGGCGGCGAGTCGCCACCCCTCGCGGTCCCAGTCGGGGTACCGGACGTCGCCCTCGTAGGCCCGCGGGATCCGGCTCAGGAACATCCGATCGACGTGGGGCTGGAAGAGCTCGTAGATCGCCCCGCCGCCGATGACGTACGCACGTTCGGCCCCGAGCGAGTCGGCGACCGCCACCGCGTCTTCGACGTCCGCGGCGTGGTGGGCGGTGGCGACGTCGTACTCGCGCTCGGTGCGACTCAGGACGAGCTGGGCGCTCCCCGGGAGGTCCTCGAGCATCGACTCGAAGGTCAGCCGGCCCAGGACGACCGGGTCGTCGGCGATCCGGCTTCGGTACTGGGCTTTGTCCGCCGGGAGGCTCGGCCAGGGGAGCTCGCCCTCGCGCCCGATGACGCCGTTCGCCGCCACCGCGGCGACCGAGATCAGTTCCATGGGCGTTCTCCGGCCCGCGGGGTAAAAATCGCACGGACGCCCCCGGAGCCACGGGCTAAAATCGCACGGACGCCCCCGGTACTACGGGTTACAGATCGTCCGCCGACGAGCCGTCTCTGGCGGCCGCGACGGCCTCGCGGACCTCCTCGACGAACGGCTCGAACTCGGGGTTCCCGTCCGTCCTGACCCAGCGGTAGGTGACGACCCCCGAAGCGTCGAGGACG
>PUPA01000076.1 GCA_003552885.1 Natrialbaceae archaeon | reverse complement strand
CGTCGGCTCGCGGATCACCTCGATCGTCCGTTCGTCGGGATCGAACCGCCAGACTCCGACCGGATCGGGGAGCCGATTGAGGTGTGCTCGGGTCACGTGGCTCTCGGTCGCGAGGATCGCCTCGTCGACGACCGCGAGGCTCACGTCCGTCCGCAGCTGTTCGCGGAGGTCCCCGGGTCGGTCGAGGTCGGGCTTGTTCTCGATGCCGACCAGCCGACCGATCCAGTCGGGGTACCGGGCGACCTGCCGGACGTACTCCCGGCCGTTTCGCCGTTCGACCTCGAAGAAGCCGGCATCGATGGCCCGTTCGGTCGCCCGTCGTGCCCGGGCCGGGTGGCAGTCGAACGCCTCCGGCGGGAACCGGGCCCGGCCGGGGCCGACCGCGGACTCGATCGCCGCCGTCGGGATCGCGTCGGCAGTGAGCGCCACGCGGTCTGCGAACTCGGGGCCGGGGACGACGCCGACGACGTCGAGGACGCGTCCGCCGGGTTCGGCGACGCCACCGCCGAGCTGGCGGGCGAGAAGCCACTCCCGGCGCTCCTCGAGGTGGGCACAGAGGGCGAGCTCGAACGCGAACTCCGACACGGCCGTACCGAGGGAGCCGACGGGCAAAAGGGCGCGGGAGTCACGGCTCGTCGAGGACGACCGGCACCGACCGCGTCGCGACGTCGACGACGAACGCCTCCGCGTCGGCCTCGATCGCCTCGAACGTGTCGTAGTGGATCGGGAGGACGAGCCCGGGTCGCATCGCGTCGGCGAGCGCCGCGGCCTCCCGGCGGTTCATCGTGTACAGGCCGCCGATCGGCGGCAGGAAGACCCCGACGTCGAGGTCGGCGTGGAGATCGAGCGCGTCGGTGTCCCCGGGCCAGAAGACGGTCACGCCGTCTATCGTGACCCCGAAGCCACAGCCCTCTCCGGGCGGGTGGATCGGCGTCCCGTCGGCCCGGACGCGGGGGCCGTCGGGGTCATTCAGCGCCGGCGTGGTGTACAGATCGAGCGGGCCGACGACGAAGCTCTCCTCGGCGCGGACGCGTTCGACGTCGTAGGGTAGCTCCTCGGGGTCCTTCTCGACGCGGTCGGTGGCGTCCGCGTCGACCGATTCGTGGACGACCACGAGGGCGTCCTCGCGGGCGACCCTTCTGATCCCGTCGGGATCGTAGTGGTGGGCGTGAGAGACGAGCACGAGGTCGCCGTCCCGGGCGTCGTAGCCGTCGAGAACGCCGTACCGGCCGGGGTCGAGGTAGACGACGACGCCGGTTCGGCCCTCGATACGGACGGTCGCGTAGCCGAGCCAGTCGACGGTCACCGCGCCGAACGCGACGGTCATTGACGTCCGTTGGCCGAGGTGGGCGAAAAGGGTTCGGTCCGCCGAACCGACCGTCGCGCGGCTATATACCGGTTCGGTCGGGACCGGAGTGGACCGTACCACAATTATAATCGTTTATGACCACGCTGGCGAGAGCGCCGGCATGGACGTGTCGGGCTCCTCCGGTGTCACCGAACGCCTGAGCGCGGCCGACGCCGAACTCACGCGTGAACGCCGCCGAACCACGGACGAACTCGAGGCCCTCTCGGAGTTCGAGACGCGCGTCCGGTCGATCACTGCCGAGACCGTGCCGGGTGGAACCCCGCCGGTGGCGGTCGCCCACGCCCCGAAGACGAACGCGCTCGACCGGATCCGGGAGGCGTATCGGGCGACGGTGATGAGCGTCTCCCACTACGAGGAGGAGTACGGCGACAGCTACCCGGAGAGTCTCAGAGGGGAGTTCAACGATCACGTCGCGGCGGCGCTCGTCGACGGGACGGCGTTCGACCGACGGTGCAAACGGGCGGTGTTGGCCGCCGTCTCGGAGTCCCGATCCGGCCGCGAGTCGTTGGTCGCCTCGATCGACGTCGAGCGGGAGTCCCTACACGGGACGACGGAGGCGCTGTCGGCCGTCGACGGGGAGCTCGGGGAGCTCGCGTCCGTCCGGTTCAGCCACGAGTCCTTCGGCGCGCTGGACGCCTTCCGGGCCCGCCTGGGCGTGCTCGAAGCGAAGTGTGAGACGATCTCCGAACGACGACAGACGGAGCTGTTCGAACGGCGCCGGACCGGCTGGCTCCCGCGGAGCGCACCCGACATCGCCCAGTACTTCTACCGGCACCTCGACGTCGACTATCCGGCGATCGCGGCCGTCACCGACCTGGTCGAACGTATCGAGACCCTCCGTCGCCGAATCGAACGCGCGATGGCGTTCTGTCACGCGTAGGGAGGGCGGTCGAGGGAGCGGATGATCGAGGAGAGGAGCTGATCGGGGGTAGGGGCATTCGAAGGAGGGGGTGATCGATATGAGTGCCGTCACCCGCGTGCGGAGGCTCCGGGACCCCGTCCCGGTCAGGGGATCCGGACCGTGTGTTCGAGCGTTCCGACGCCCTCGACTTCGATCTCGACCTCGTCGCCGTCCTCGAGTGGACCGACCCCCTCCGGGGTGCCCGTGGCGATCACGTCGCCGGGTTCGAGGGTCATGTAGCTCGTGATCTCCGCGATCAGTTCGGGGATCGAGAAGATCAGCTGCTCGCGGGAGCCGTCCTGTCTGAGCTCGCCGTTGACCCGCGAACGGACGTACGCGTCCGGGGGCACCTCCCCTGGACTCGCGAGGACGGGGCCGATCGGTGCCGCGCCGTCGAAGGCCTTCCCGCGGACCCAGTTCCGTTCTCGACGCTGGTCGTCGCGGTTCGAGAGGTCGTTGACGCAGGTGAAGCCGGCGACGACGTTCATCGCGTCGGCCTCCGGGACGTCCCGACACTGGGTGGCGATCACGACGCCGAGTTCGGCCTCGTGGTCGATCCGCTCCTTTCCAGCGGGGAGGGTGACCGTGTCGCCGTGGCCCGCGAGGGCGTTCGGCGGTTTGAGAAAGAGCAACGGACGATCGGGCAGCTCCGAATCCATCTCCGCGGCGTGGTCGGCGTAGTTTCGACCGATACAGACGACCTTCGAGGGCTCCGAGGGCGGCAAGACGTCGACCTCCTCGAGATCGTACCGGTCGTTCGCGAACTCGATCCGTCCGTCGACGAACTCGCCCATCCGCGTCGCACCCGCCGGATCCCGGAACCTGATCGACTTCATGTGCGGGCACTCACGTCGCCGCGACAAAAGCCTTGAGAAGGCGGCCGGATTCGGCCTCCGACCGCGGAACGGAACGCTTTTTAGCGGGCCCCGGCAACCCCCGTCCGCAGGCGTCGCTCCGTTGGTGTAGTCCGGCCAATCATTTCGGCCTTTCGAGCCGATGACCTGGGTTCAAATCCCAGACGGAGCACTCTTTTGGGGAACGAAGTGACACAGGAGGAAACACGGATCCGTGAGCGTGAGATGTGCCCCCGGATTCGAGTGTACGGACCGTCGTGACGTACGTCGGTGATCGCTCGGACGGGCCAGCACAGAGGGCGATCCACGGCCCCGTATCAGCCCATCCGGTACCGCCGGGCCCACCGGCCCACCGCACGGTCCGAGAGGACGACGCCGGCGATGCCGGCGAGGGCTCCAGCCGACGCGAGCGCCGCGGCCGCCGGCGGCGTGAGCGGGACGACGACGAAGCCGACGACGAGCGTGGGCAAAAGGAGGGCGGCGACGCCGGCGGCGAACGGGGCGAACCGGAGCGCGTCGAAGAGAAACTCCTCGGGAGAGAAGCCGGCGAGGTACGTCGTCAGCCCGTAGTAGTACGAGGCGTAGCCGACGAGCACCACGATCCCGGCCAGCGCGTCCGGGAGGGTCGCGCCGAGGACGACGACGCCGGAGAGGTACGCCACCACGGCGGTCGGCACGCCGACGACGACGAACGCCCGCCGTTTGGCGTCGAACACCGCCTCGACGCCCACGGGGTGGATCAGGTACTCCTCGACGGCGTCGAACTGGGTGAGCCAGCTGTAGGTCGTAAACGCCGT
This sequence comes from Natrialbaceae archaeon, assembly GCA_003552885.1. Taxonomy (GTDB): domain Archaea; phylum Halobacteriota; class Halobacteria; order Halobacteriales; family Natrialbaceae; genus Tc-Br11-E2g8. The sequence goes on along the minus strand of PUPA01000076.1, from coordinate 3,673 downwards.
CAGCCCGAGTACGGAGCCGAGGAGGATCCCCGAGGACGGGGCCGTGTCCGTGATCCCCTCGACGACGCCGACGAGCGCGACGACGAGCGCGAGGAGGATCCCCGCGGAGACGAGGGGCTTTGCGAGCCCACCCGGGGACCTGGCGAGATCGAGCAGGCTCTTCGCGGCGATCCCGTCGTCGCCCAGCGGGAGGGTGCGGTCGAGCCGACCGAGCCGGTCGCCGGCGGTCCGTGACGGCCGCCCGTAGGACGGGTCGTACGCGGCCAGCGCGACCGCGACGGTGACGACGGCGGCGACCAGGAGGGTGCCGCCGTGGACGGCGACGCCGTCGCCCGTTCCGGTGCCGTCGGTCGGGTAGACCGTCAGGAGCCCCACGAGCGGGCGGAAGAGCCCCGAGACCGCCAGCACGATGCCGACGACGAGTGCCAGCCCCGCGAGAGCCGCCGCGGGAAGCCGCGTCCGGGCCGAGATACCGACGACGGTGACGGCCATCCCGACTGTGAAACTCACGAACAACGAGGCCCAGAGACCGAGGACGGCGAGGGGAGCCGCGGTCGGTTCGACGAGCGGGACGACGGAGAGGGCCATCGGGAGGACGACGAGTCCGCCGTAGTAGACGGCGTCTTTCAGCAGGAACGCTCCGAGGAGCCACCGCCGCGACAGCGGGAGGTGCCGACCGGTCGAGAGCAGGAGGGTGGTCGGACCGAGGACGTTCTCGAGGGCGTCCGAGCCCGCGAAACCGGCGGTGCCGGCGTATAGGCCGAAGGCCACGACGAGCAGGTGCAGTCCGAGGACGACCCTCGCCGGCTCCGTCCCCGCCCACGCAAGCGTGGCCGCGCCGGCAGCCGCCATCGCGGCGACCACGGCCGGGAAGGCAAGAAACCGGCGGCCGCCGAACAGTTCGGCGTGGAGGCGCCACTCCTCGCGAAACAGCGCGACGAGCACGGCGGTCCCGACGCGCACGGACACCCGTTACACCCCCGGCGGTCCCGCGAAGCTCACGACCGGGGCGCGCTGTGGGCCGCCGTCGGATACGGACTCGAGGAACGTTTCGAGGAGGTCCGGCTCCGTCGCCGGCTCACACTCGGCGACGAGACGCCCGTCGGCGACGATTCCGACCCGGTCACAGAGCTCCTCGGCGACGTCGATGTCGTGTGTCGACAACAAGAGTGCGTTTCCCTCGGCGGCGTACTCGGCGAGCCGTCGCTTCACGACCTCCTGGACCATCGGATCGAGGTTCGCGAGTGGCTCGTCGACGAACACCGCCTCGGGCCCGTGGACGAACGCACTCGCGATCATCACCTTCTGTCGTTGTCCCCGCGAGAGGTCGGCGTGTAGCCGGTCGACGACGTCACGGAAACCGAGTCCGTCGGCCCACTCGTCGAGCCCCGCGGCGATCCGGCCGGGGTCGAGCTCCCGGATCGTGCCGACGAACTCGACGTACTCCCGTGGGGTGAGGTACGTCGGTGGGGAGCCCCCCTCGGGGAGGATCCCCACTCGGCGGCGGGCCTCGACCGGCTCCGCGACCGGGTCGACCCCGAGCACCGTCGCCTCGCCGTCGTCGGGGCGCAGCTGACCGGTCAGAATCCGCATCGTCGTCGTCTTCCCGGCACCGTTCGGACCGAGCAGCCCGTAGATCTCGCCCCGGTCGACCGCGAGACTCAGCCCGGAGAGGGCCTCGACCGATCCGTACGACTTTCCCAGATCCGTCGCCCGTATGGCCACCATATGACGACAGGAGAGTTACACGACCGGGTAATAGCCCTGTTGGCCGCGACGTTCCGCCTCGTCAACACACAGCACGACAACCACGGCGACCTCTCACGACAACCACGGCGACCTCTCACGACGACCACGGCGACCTCTCACGGCAGCCGTGACTCGCCGTGAGGACGACACCGACTGCTCCCGAAGATCACTGTGGGTTCTTGCGGGCGACGTCGGAGCCACAGATCGGACAGCGCTCTTTTTGCTCGTCGAACTCCCGGCCACAGCCCGCACACTGGAACACCCAGTCGAACTGTTCGGCGATCCCCTCGCGGGCGATCACCTCGACGTCGACGTTCAGCTTCTCAGCGACGTTCTGCATCGCGTAATCGTCGGTGACGAGGGTGCCGTCGAGCTCGAACGCCGTCGCCACCAGCCGGACGTCGGTCTCCGAGAGCACCTCGAGATCGCCGGACTCGCGGGCGGCCCGTCTGATCTTCTCGGTGGTGTCCTCGTTCGGGATGTGGACGTGCATCCCGGATCCCTCCATCGCGTCGTACCGGTAGACGCTCTCGTCTTCGAGCTCCTCGCGGACGAGTGGAATCGTCGCCGTCCGTTCGGTCGTGTGGTAGTCGTGGATGAACGCCGACGAGTCGAGAACGTGCATACCTACCGCTGGACGACGATGTAGTCTCTCACCGCCTGGACGTTGGCGACGGGGACGAGAAACCGGCCCCTGTCGTCGCGTTCGAACTCGATCGACCGGGTCGAGAGCTCCTCGTCCGGATCGACGACGAGGTCGAAGAGTTTCCCCGATTTGAGATCCATCGTGATGTTGTAGAGCATCCCCAGCTCGGTGCCGTCCGACCCCATCACGGATTTCCCCGAGAGGTTCTCCGCGAGTATGTCGCTCATGATCGTCCCTTCAGAGGCATGGGTATTAAACGCCACGGGGACGTCCGACGCCCGTCTTTCGGGCGACGTTCCGCCTCCGTGTGACCGTCGGTCGGACCGGGTCGGATCAGCCCGTCCGCTCTGTCGCGACGATCGCCTGTCCGTAGGCGATCCCGGCGTCACCCGGGGGCACTCGCTCGTGGCTCAGGTGATCGAGACCGGCCGCCTCGACCGCCCGCCGGATCCGCCGGGAGATCGCGTCGTTGTACGCGACTCCGCCGGTGAAGCCGACGCGACCGACGCCGCGTGCGCGGGCCCCCTCGATCGCGATCGTCGCCAGCCCGCGGGCCAGCGCGTCCTGTGCCGTGGCGGCGACGACGGCCGTCGGCTCCTCGCGGGCTAGCGCGTCGAGACGTTCGGCCAGCCCCCGCACGTCGATCACCCGTTCGCCGTCGCGCTCGTCGTAGGGAACCGGGAGGTCGACCGGCTCCACGCCGGCCGCGGCCGCCTCGAGACGGATCGCCGGCTCGCCCTGGTACCGCCGGCGTGGCCCGACGCCGGTCAGCGCCGCGATCGCGTCGAGAAAGCGTCCCGCGCTCGTCGTTTCGGGGGCGTTCACGCCGGCGGCCAGCCCCTCCCGGACGGTCGCGGCCTCGCCGGCGTCGAGGGGCGTCCGCTCGGCCACCAGCCCGTCGATCCGCTCCTCGTCGGCGAGGAGGCCCGCGAGGTTCCGTGCGGGGTACCGGACCGCGGCCTCACCACCCGGGAGCCGAAAGCTGTCCAGGCCGCCGATCCGCTCACACGAGCGCCGGCTGGCGTCGAGGACCTCGCCGCCCCACGTCGTCCCGTCGGGGCCGTAGCCGGTCCCGTCCGCGGCGACCACGACCGCGCGATCGACGTCGTGCTCGGCGAGCAGGCCGGCCGCGTGGGCGTGGTGGTGACCGACCCGGACCGGTTCGTCCACGCCCTCCCGCGCCCCGGCGTACGACGCCGCCAGCTCAGAGGTGAGAAAGTCGGGGTGGAGGTCACAGGCGACGACGCTCGGCTCGACGTCGAACAGTCCGAGGAGGTG
>PUPA01000003.1 GCA_003552885.1 Natrialbaceae archaeon | reverse complement strand
GCATGTCCGCGGCGGCGTCGTCGCCGTCCTCGGGCAGTCGTTCGAGTAGCTGTCGGGGGACGCCGAGTGAGATCTCGTCCATACCGGTCGTACCGTCCGGAAGGATAAGAACCCCGCCGGCTCGTGACAGGAGTGTCACGCAGACGTTATCCGGCGGTCGTCGGGCCGACGGGGTGCCAGCCGCGACCGAAGCGTTCAACGACCGTCCGTCCGTACGACCTCCCGTGACCGACTACGACGCCGTGGTGTACGACCTCGACGGCACCCTCGTGACCCTCGACGTCGACTGGGCGGCCGCAGCTGCCGACGTCCGGGACCGCTACCTCGAAGCCGAGATCGAGCCCCCGGGCGAGGGGCTCTGGGCGATGCTCGAGGCGAGCGAGGAGCACGGGCTCGGGGCGGTCGTCGAGGCCGAGATCGCCGCCCACGAGCGTGCCGGCGCGCGGCGGTCGCCCCGCCTGACCCGTGCCGACGAACTGCTCGCCCGCGAGGTCCCCGTCGGCGTCTGCTCGCTCAACGCCGAGAGCGCCTGTCGGATCGCCCTCGAGGAACACGGCCTGGCAGACGCCGTCGACGTCGTCGTCGGCAGGGACACCGTGAACAACCACAAGCCCCACCCGGAGCCGCTGCTCGCGGCCGTCGAGGCGCTGGGCGTCGAGCCCGGCCGGACGCTGTTCGTCGGCGACACCGAACGCGACGAGCGGACGGCCCGACGGGCCGGAACGGCCTTCGAGTACGTCGGCGACGGACCCAGGGAGTACTGACCGCGAACGATCCGACCGGCGTCGGGCGTCCGGGCTCCCCGAGCCGCCCGCTCGGTCGTCGATCTCACCGAGCCGCCGGACCCCCGACCCTTTCAGGCCGGCACGGATCCCACCCTGGCTCGACGCGTTCACCCTCGCCAGCCGTCTCTCGCCCGTGCCGAGGCCCGTACGACGACCGCGCTCACCGTCCGTGGGAGGGACCCTGGACGCTCGGGGTCTCCCGCTGGCCGATCCGGGCGATGATCGCCGCGGCGACGACCACGGCGAGGCCGAACACCAGCATGCTCGCGACGTAGCCGACGTTGATCGCGTCGGTGAGCTCTCCGAGAGCGATCGAAGCCGCCAGCACGACGGCGCTGAACGCGAGCCAGGCGAGGAGCGCGAGCGTCCCGAACCGCCGGGAGCCGCCCGCCGTTGACGATCGTGTGCTCATGGCGGGGCGTTCGACCGGGGGCCACAAAAAGGACCGCGATCCGGCTCGGCCGGCGGGAACGGTCGGCCGCGGGGACACGGTCGTCGACGCCGCCTGGCGGGTGGACGACGGGCAGCCGACGCTCCGACGGTGGGCGGCACCTCGACGGACGAAGGCACAACCATTGATACGGCTCCGTCCATAGCCTCGGCAGAGAGATGAAAACCGGTATCCTGCTGCTCAATTTCGGGGAACCTCCCGAACCCGACAGGGAGGTCGTCGTCGAGTACCTCACGAACATCTTCTTCAACAACGCCGACCTCGAGGAGGCCGACACCGAGGAGGAGGCGAGAGAACGCTCCCGCCAGCTCGCCCGGCGGCGCGCGCCGGGACTGATCGAGGAGTACGAGGAGATCGGCGGCTCGCCGCTCAACCCCCAGTCCGAGCGCCAGGCCGAGCTCCTCGAGTCCGCCCTCGCCGACCGGGGCGCGGACGTCGAGACGTACGTCGGCCACCAGTTTCTGGAGCCGTACGTCGAGGACGCCGTCGAGGCCGCCCACGAGGACGGCGTCGACCACCTGATCGGGCTGCCGATCTACCCGCTGTGTGGCCCCTCGACGACCGTCGCGGCCCTAAACGAGATGGAGGCTGCGGTCGCGGCCCGCGACGGATGGCACGTCGAGGTGAGCCCCGTCTCGGGCTGGCACAAACACCCCCTCTACAACCGGATCCGCGCCGACACGATCGCCGACTTCCTCGACGAGCGCGGGCTCGATCCGAACGATCCGGGGACGGCCCTCGTCTTCTCGGCTCACGGCACCCCCACACACTACCTCGAGGAGGGGAGCCGTTACGTGATCTACGTCGAGGAGTTCTGTGAGACGATCGCCTCCCTGCTCGGGGTCGAGAGCTACGAGCTGGGCTATCAGAACCACTCGAACCGGAACATCGAGTGGACCCAGCCGGACGTAGAGGACCTGATCGAGGGAATCGACGCCGACCGGGTCGTCGTCGACCCGGTGAGTTTCATGCACGAACAGTCCGAGACGCTCTCCGAGCTCGACGTCGAGCTCCGAGAGGACGCCGAGGCGGTCGGCCTGGAGTTCCACCGGGTGCCGATCCCCCACGACGACCCCCGCTTCGGCGAGGTGCTCGCGGACCTCGTCGAGCCGTTCGTCGCCGGCTTCGAACCCGGCTACTACCAGTTCCGCCAGTGTCAGTGCCGGGACGTCGAGGGGACGATGTGTCTGAACGCCCCCCAGAAGCCGGCCACAGAGGACTGAGCGAGCCGGACGGCGACGTCTCCGGAGGACCGGCCGGTAGGCGATGAGGTCCGGGAGCCGACGAGCCGTAACCGGTAATTTCCGAGGACGTCACAGCTCGACGGCCATCATCACCTCGTCGACGTACTCGCCGTTGAGCTTGTAGTGGTCCTCCCGGACGGCCTCGACCTCCCAGCCGTGGCCCTCCAGGAAGGCGATCGCCTCCTCGTTCGTCGAGGGGACGCTGTTGTACACCTTCTCGTACCCCCTGGAGCCGGCCCACTCGAGCCCGCGGGCGAGCAAGTGCGAGCCGATGTCGTGGCCACGGTACTCCTCTAGGACGCCGACGGTGAGCTCTGCGGTGTGGCTCAGCTTCTCGAGTTCCGGGGCGACGAGGTGGACCCAGCCGACGACCTCCGAGCCGACGGTCGCGACGAAGAACATCCGGGACTCGAGTTCGTTGTGTCTGAGCAGGGCCTCCTGGTGGTCGACCTCGTCGGCGACGCTCTCGGCGACGATGTAGGTCTTCTCCTCGGCGACCCGCCTGATCGCGCCGACGATGCCGCTTAAATCCTCCTGGCGGGCCGGCCGGATCGCGAACTCGATCGTCCCGCCGGGGTACTCCTCGGCGGCCCCGGCGTCGACGGTGACCCGGAGCCGGCCATCGACGTCCTCCATCCGCCCGTCGCGTCTCAGGATCGCGACGTGGTGGCGAAAGCCCCTCGGATCGATCCCCAGCCGTTCCCGGACGGCCTCGCCCTCGACCGCGCCCCGCCGTTCGACGTGCTCGTAGATCCGCCGTCGGTCCTCGTGGCCGAACTCGAGCGTCCCTCTCACGACCATGGTGGCTGTTACCGCATCTCGGTACTTAACTGTTGGCCGGTCGTCAACCGACGGCCGGCCGAAACCGTCGCGAGGACGTCCGAAAGACCGGTAAACGGTCGACTCGATCACTGAGTCCGCCACAAGCCCTAAATGGAAACCGGATGATCGACAGACAAAGGCCCATGGTCGAATCAACCATCTCGATCGAGTTCCTCGCGGGGGTCGCGATCACGGTGTTCCTCGCGCTCGTGTTCTTTGCGGTCGTAGTCCTCTGGGACATCGCGCTGGCGATCCGGAGCGTCGGCGACAAACTCGACAGACTCGAAGACAGCGTCGACGACGACCTCCGGGAGATCGGCTACTCGCTCGAAACCGTCTCGAGCGCCCAGAGCGGGGGAACCCAGCTCCACCTGAGCGGCGGCTCGGTCTCGGCCGGAGCCGACGCGCCCGCCGCCGAACGGGCCGTCGAGCCGACGGCCACTCGGGGTGGTGTCGGGGTCCACGGTACCGAAGCCGGGACGACGACCGAGAGCCCCAGCCGGCCGGTCGGCGGCGAGCCCGCGGAGGTCGGGACGGCCGACGGCGAGACGGGACCCGACGCGACCGTCGGACCCGCCGAGACGGGCGATCCCGAGCCAAACGGCAACGCGGACGGCTCCGAGCCGGGAGACGTCGGAGAGGGCGAAAACGAGGCCGACAGGACGGAAGACGAGGTTGACGAGCCGGAAGACGAGGTCGAAGGGGCCGAAGAGGCGGCAGACGGGCCGGAAGACGGGGCCGACGGGCCGGAAGGGGAGGCCGACGAAGCGGGGAACGCAGCCGACGAGCCGGAAGACGGAGTCGAGAGCGAGACGGACGACGGGGACGGCTCCGACGAGACCGAAGGCGGGACGGACGAGGCCACGCCCGCCGCGGTCAACCGCCGGCGGTTCGTCGCTTCCGGCGAGGGCCGGCCGTGGTACGCGCTCTCGCTCGAACGCGGAGGAGACGAGGAGATCGCCGGCGCGCTGGAGGCCCCGGACCCGATCGACGACCGCGAGGTGATCGTGGTCGGCCCGCCGGGGAGCCACACGGAGCGGACCGACGGTGGCCCGACCCCTCCGACGGACGACGGCCGCGCGACCGAGGGTGAGGTATCGACGCTCGGGGAACCGTCGTCGTCCGGCTCCGCCTTCGAGGGGGCGCCGCCGTCCGGCGCCGCCTCCGTGGATTCCCCCATGGGTGAGCCGTCGGAACCGGAGCCGTCGACGGACGTCGGCGGGAGCTCGCCGGACGAGTCACCGACGGGCGACGCGTCGTCGGCCGACGGATCGCTCGCGGACGACCCGGAGGACACGGGAGCCGAGTCGCCCGGGGGAGCGGCGTCGGCCGGAGGGGCTTCGGTCGGCGAACCCCCTGTGGGAGTTTCGGGACCGGCCGACGGACCGCCAGCGGAAGGCGACGGCGAGGGGGCCGAGGGCACGGAGCCGTCACAGTCGGCGGTGTCGGGGATCGAGTCGCCCACCGAGGACGACCCGGAGGGAACGCTCATCGAGGACGAACCGGAGGAGACGCTCATCGAGGACGACCCGGAGGAGACGGTCATCGGTGACGACCCGGAGGAGACGGTCATCGGTGACGACCCGGAGGAGGCGCTCACGGTCGAGGAAGCGGTCGAAGGAGTGAACGAGGACGCGCCGACGCCCTCGCTCTCGAGTCGGGAGTTCTCGCTCTCGGCGACGGAGGACGGGGACGACGTGGTGCTCGTCTTCGAGTTCGACCCGGCGGTCGTCGACGTCACGGGCTCGACGCGGCGGCTGTTGAGCTACCAGCTCGGGAGCTTCGCCGGCCAGGAGTCGACGCCAGACGGCGAGGTGACCGTCGAGGACCGCCGCGTGGTGATCGAGATTCCGGAGCCGGAGGGGGTGGACGTCGCCCGGTGGAGCGAGGCAGCCGTCAGCATCGTCGACCGGACGCTGTACCTCTCTGAGGGCGCCTGAGCGGTCGTCCACCGGTCTTCTGTCGGCGTGTCTCCACCGACGAACCGTCCACGCTCAGCGGCGGCCGATCGGCGACGGGAGGGGAGGCGATCCGCGCACGGAGAGCGTATGTAGGGTCGCGACCGACAACACGAGGAGGCTCGTCCCGAGGGCGACCAGCGGGGCGGCGGTGCCGGTGAGGACCGCACTCACGAGGACACCGACCACCCCGAGGACGGCGACGGTGGCGTACGCGAGGTGCCAGGGCCGGGCCGCGTGGACGTCCCGGTCGAGGTAGGGCCGGAACGTCCGCTCGTCGGCCAGCAGTTCGATCGTGTGTTCTTCGGGGTCCCAGTCGACGATCTCGTGCTCCTCGAGCATCGGGAGGTGCGTCTGGTACAGCGAGATGTACACCCGCCTTCGCTGGGTGCGGGTGATCTCCTCCGGCTCGACGCCGTTCTCCCAGGCGGCGACCTGTTTGACGAGCTCCGAGAGCTCACACGAGCCGTGCCCGCGGAGGTATCGGACGGTCCATCTGCGTCGGGCGTTACTGAACACGTCGAACAGCTCTGCCTGTGTGAGGTCGTCTGTCATGGTGGCGTCGGTGGCCGACCGAAACGGCACGATCGTGCGTCTCGGCAGGCGGTTTGTGGGAGACGCACTTTACTATCTGGCAGCTACCCCGCGGAAACGGCGTTGTACTGATCGGCCGACGTGACTGACACGATCCCTGTGGCGTCGGCCACAGAGCGCGACCGTTCGGCCCCGGAGAGCGCCCGGGGAGCCTCCGCAATCGTCGGGGGACACCCGTGGAGCCTTCCGCAATCGTCGGGGGACACCCGTGGAGCCTTCCGCAATCGTCGGGGCACGTTCTGAGGATCTCTGGGGCCGTCGTGGGCACCCGGGGAGCCCCTGAGATCGTCGGAGTACGTTCTGAGAGCCCGTAGCCCGGATTCGACGTCGACCCCACACGCAGACGTTCTCCGCGTCGCCCCGTCGATCCCGGAGGGCGACTCCGGGCGCCCTCCGTCGGGGCTCCGGACGGGACCGACGCGCCGGCCGTCGGTCCACGCGACCGTCCGTAGCCGATCGCTACGCCCTGTCAGGCCGAGGATAACAAAGCGCCGTTGCTGGCCACCTCCGGGTGACGATCGAGTGCTCATATGATTCAGGACGCTCCACTCCAACACGGTGATCGCCGGTGACCGGCGTCGTCCACGGCGATCGGGTGCGGATCGACGACGGCGCGACCGTCGGCTACGGGACGTTCGAGGAGCCGACGCGCATCGGCGACGACGCGACGATCCGGTCGGGTTCGATCCTCTACGGGGACGTCACCGTCGGTGATGGGTTCACCACGGGTCACGACGTCCTCGTCCGCGAGGGGACGACGATCGGCGACGACGTCCTCCTCGGGACGAAGACCGTCGTCGACGGCGAAACCGGGATCGGCTCACACGTCAGCCTCCAGACGGGGGTGTACCTCCCGACGGGGACGACGGTCGGCGACAACGTCTTTCTCGGCCCGCGAGCCGTCTTCACGAACGACGAGTATCCGATCCGCCGGGAGACGGCCCTCCGGGGACCGACGGTCGAGGACGGGGCGTCGATCGGCGCCAACGCCACCCTGCTGCCGGGAGTGACCGTCGGCGAGGAGGCGTTCGTCGCCGCCGGCGCGGTCGTCACCGACGACGTTCCCGCCGGGACGCTCGCGGTCGGGACGCCCGCACGGATCCGGCCGCTGCCGGAGCCACTCGAGGGGGGGAACCAGCTCGCATGACGGACGTTCCCATCGCCGACCCCGTGGTCAGTCGGGAGGCCCGCGACCGGGTCGACGCGGTACTCGAGTCGGGCTACCTCGCCGACGGTCCGGAGGTCCGGTCGTTCGAAGAGGAGTTCGCCGCGTTCTGTGGGACCGAACACGCCGTCGCGACGTCGAACGGGACGACCGCCCTCCACGCCGCCCTGGAGGCTCTCGGCGTCGACGACGGCGACGCGGTCGTCACCTCGCCGTTCTCGTTCGTCGCCAGCGCGAACGCGATCCGGCTCGCCGGCGGGACGCCGGTGTTCGCCGACGTCGATCCGGGGACGTACGCCCTCGATCCGGCGAGCGTCGAGGCGATCCTCGCCGAACGTGACGACGTCGTCGGGCTGTTGCCCGTCCACCTCTACGGGCTGGCGGCGCCGATGCCGGAGCTGCTCGCACTCGCCCGCGAGCACGACCTGTTCGTGGTAGAGGACGCCTGCCAGGCCCACGGGGCGGCGATCGACGGCCGGCCGGTAGGGAGCTTCGGCGACGCCGCCTGCTTCTCGTTTTACCCGACGAAGAACATGACCACCGGCGAGGGCGGGATGATCACGACCGACAGCGAACGGCTGGCCGCGGCCGCCTCGAGCTACGTCAACCACGGCCG
>PUPA01000116.1 GCA_003552885.1 Natrialbaceae archaeon | reverse complement strand
TCGGCGGCCAGGGCCGTCGTCAACAGCCCCTCGCCGACGTCCGGCAACAGATCGCCCGCGGCGTCGACCAGCCGTTCGGCCAGCGCCGGCCCGCCGAGCAGCGAGCCGACCGCGAGCGCCAACACCACGAGCGGGACGAGCGAGACGAACGCGTAGTAGGCGACGCTCGCCGCCAGGAACGTGACCTCCCGCTCGCTCGTCGTCCGGTAGATCGCCGTCAGCGTCTCCCGCCCGTCCATCCGTCCGGGCAGCTACGAATCCGGCAGTCAAATATCGGTCGACGTTCCGCAGGCTGCGAGGACGGGACGGCAACGCAGGCGGTCATCCCGCGGGCAGTAGAGAGACGGACCGCGGGAGGAGCGACACGGGGGCGGCCACACCACGGGGGCGAACGCCCGGGCGAGCTCGGTCCCCGGCTCAGGCCGCGCCGTCGTCGCTCGGCCGCCCCTGACGGTGTAGTTTCGACCGCAGACTTTCGAGTACGTCATCTCACGATCGAACTACCAAACGCAACTCGTTCTCCTGAAGCCGTGAAATCGTGTCTCGGATCTGTGAACGCTGCTCCCTCGATCGGCAACGCCAAGCAGTTCGTCGACAGACGCCCGCCGATAGCGTCCCAGCCCGGGTAATCTCCGCTCAAGTGTTACAGTACGTCGTATACTTCGCATCGAACTCCCGTGGCGGTGGTTGCTGGAACTGTGAATCCATATCCTTCGCCCCGTATGGGTTTTCCAACACGGTCAACAATCCCTCGAGTTTGGATAGATCCCCAGTTTCGAGATACTCGTCCAGTGCCTGCTCAACCAGGTAGTTGCGGGGGATACACCGCGGATTGGCTTCCTGCATCGACTCCTCGTCCAAGCCGACAGCAGCCAATTTACTCCTGAGCTGTTCGAATTCCGCAGTCCCAAACGCTGGGTCGTCGAACGTACCAGGCGTCTCTAGTTCGAGGAACGTATTGGTGTAGTCCGCGTTCGATTTGCGAAGCCACTCTACGAATTCGTCGACGAGTTCTTCCTCGCCATCCGAGTTGATCCCCAGTTTCGTCCGCATCATCGCGTAGTATCGTGCATCGAACCGATCCTCGAACTCGTCTAGTTTGAGTTCGAGTTCGTCGTACGTGAGCGCTGATTGTGTACACAGCGGCTGGAGTGCCTCCGCGAACCGTGCAAGATTCCACCGCAAGATGGGTCGCTGATTTCCGAATGCGTATCGGCCGTTTCTATCGACCGAGCTGAAGACCGTCGCCTCGTCGTAGTAATTCATGAACGCACAGGGTCCGTAATCGAACGTTTCCCCATCGATACTCATGTTGTCCGTATTCATAACACCGTGGAGAAATCCGACACGCAACCAGTCGACGACCATCTCTATCGACGACTCCATGACTGCATCGAAGAACTCCCTGTAGGTGCGATCCGTCGCGTTTAGCTGTGGATAGTGCCTGTCGATGACATAGTCAGTAAATCGCTGTAGTTCGTCGGGGGCCTGGGCTGCGACGTACTGGAAGGTTCCGTACCGAATGTGGCTGTTCATCACCCGGACGAGGATCGCTCCGGGTTCTACCCGTCGTCGGGTGACTGCTTCGTTCGTTTCGACGACTGCCAAACTTCTCGACGTTTTGATATTTAGGGCGTACATCGCATGCGAGTACAGATACTCCCTGAGCATCGAACTGACAGTTGCGCTGCCGTCGCCTCTTCTGGAGTACGACGTTCGACCTGCCCCTTTCAGCTGAACGTCGTATCTATCGCCATCGTGTACGTGTTCGCCGAGAATCATCGCCCTCCCGTCGCCCAGAAAGGTGAACCTCCCGAACTGATGTCCTGCGTATCCTTGAGCGATCGGGTCTTCCAGAAGCTCCTGCCCGGAGAGAATCCGGCCGTTTAACTCCTCTTTATTCAGTCCGAGATCGTCACACAGGCCTTCATCGAGGAGTAAGACCTCCGGGCTGTCAACGTCTTTCGGTTTCGCTCTCGAGTAGAGTCTGGAGTCCAAATCTTTGTAGGTCGTGTCGAGCGAAAGGGGCATGTGTTATCTGTTAGTACCTACAACCTCCGTTTTAATAAGCTGTTCCTTGTAAGCTACTCTCTCGTGTTAACGCCGAGAGACGTGGCTCGTCGTCGTGGGAGCCACCCTCTAACTCTTGCACAGGGTGTCATAGAAATCCTCGCACAGCCAGGACACCACATTATTTGTCAAGAATCGCGTGCAAGATACAGGGCGCGAATGTGGCACGAGACCCGCCTCAATTTGTGTCGGTAGTGATCGTTCGGTACAAGCGAATGACTGTCCTATTCTCAGCCAAATTAGAAGGTACTCGACTACTGTGGAGCGGTTCGTTTGTTTCTGAACGCACTGATATACACTGTAATAACTACTGCTTGGACAAGTAGAACAAGCAGAATACTACCCACAATAAACACGGCAACAATACTCAAGATAAATATGCTACCGGCCAGAACAAGGGGCGAGCGTCGGCTTTGAGCCGAAGCCTCACGGTATACAAAGCCTGCGATGAGTGCTTGAATTAGTAGGTAGATTGGAGTACCAATGCCGATTGCGACCATAAAAAGAATCTCTTAACGAGCCTACATACATCTTCGGATACCGTTTAGTTTGCATGCATAGTGAATGAATAGTTCTTGGCTCCCAGTATAAAAAAGAAGTCTCTGTGCTGCACCCTTTCTCTGTATCTTGCACGCCCCTAAGAAGATCATCGCTATTTGGCAGGTAGACTGGCGGTCAGTTCGTCTCTCTACTGATCATTGCAAACGGTTCTATGACACGCTCTCTTGTAGCCAGCTTCTGTCGAGAGGTGGTACGATCTATCCAGTGAAGACCTGAGTGAACTCGCGACTTCAGACTGGAAGCTACACTCGGGCCGCGTCGTTCGCCGCCGCGACGGTCTCGGCGACCGCGTCGACGCCGTCCTCGTAGGCGACGTTGCCGACGACGATCACGTCGGCGCTCTCGGCCATCGTGTAGGCGTCGTCGTAGCCGCGGATACCGCCGCCGTAAAACAGCGTCGACTCCTCCAGAGCCTCCGTGGCAGCCGTCACGATCTCGGGGTCGCCGAACGTCCCGGAGTACTCGACGTAGACGATCTCCTGGCCGAACAGCTTCTCGGCGACGGCCGCGTAGGAGGCGACGTCCTCCGCGGAGAGGTCACAGTCGGCCTGGGTCAGCGTCGCGACGTCGGCCTCGGGGTTCATCACGACGTACGCCTCGGTAGTCGTCCGGTCCCAGTCGAGGTCGCCCCCGATGCGGACCCACTCTTTGTGCGCACCCGTGATCCAGAACGGCGAGCCCGCGTTGAACACCGTCGGCACCAGATAGCCCGCCAGCGACTCGTCGGTGATGACGACGTTCGGGTCCGCGGGCTCCTGGTAGAGGGGGACGTCGTGTTCGGCACACGCCGCGATCACCTCGCTTACGTTCTCCGCGGTCATCCCCGTCGTGCCTCCGACCTCGATGGCGTCGGTCCCGGTCGCACAGAGATCGCCGTAGCTCACCCCGTCGGGGAGCTCCTTGTCGGGATCCAGCTTGAGCACGTGGTTCCAGTCGTCCCAGGGCGCGGTCATACCGCTCCGTTTCCGGGTGGGTGGCAAAAACCCTGCGAAACGGTCGCTGCCGGCCGATTCTCCGCCCTCAGTGATCGTCGACTCCCGTCCCCCGCGGGCCGGCCGCCCGGGCGGCCCGTCAGATCCCCTGGCTCATCAGGTGGCTGCGCAGGACGTCGGCTTCCTTGTTGCCCGTGCCGGTGTTCAGGATCACGACGGTGTCGTCGGTGCCGAACTCGCCCCGCTCGGCGAGCTTCCAGGCCCCGCTGGCGGCGGCCGCACAGGTCGGGGCCATCTCCACGCCCTCGTTCTGGGCGACGGCGATCGCCGCCTCGAGGATCTCCTCGTCGGTGGTCGCCACCGCGCCGCCCCCGCTCTCCCGGAGGGCTTCGAGGATCCACGGACTCGCGCCGGGATCCGGGATCTCGATCCCGCCACAGATCGTGTCGGGGTGTTCGACGGGGTCGTGGACGTCCTTGCCCTCCTCGAAGGCCTCGACGATCGGTGCACAGCCGGTCGCCTGGGCGGCGTACATCGCGGGCAGCCCGTCGGTGAACCCGAGCTCGCGGAGCTCCCTGGCGGCTTTGTGCATCCCGATCAGGCCGACGCCGCCGCCGGTCGGGTAGACGATCGCGTCGGGGACCTCCCACTCGAGCTGTTCGGCGACCTCGTAGAACATCGTCTTTTTGCCCTCGTGACGGTAGGGGGTGACGAACGTCTGGAGGGGGTGCCAGTCCTCGTCGGCCATCGCCTCGTCGTAGGCCACCCCGGCGTCGCCGATCCGGCCCCCGACGACCGTCAGGTCCCCACCGTGGACGTTCACCATCGCCTTCATGGTGTGGCTCGCCCGGGTCGGCAAGAAGACGTGGGCGTCGAGGTCCGCCCGGCCCGCGTAGGCGGCCGCCGACTGGCCGGCGTTGCCCGCCGAGGCCAGCGAGACGTCGCTCGCGCCGTGGCCGACGGCGGCGGTCATCGCCGCCGTCTGCCCGCGGTCTTTGAACGTTCCCGTCGGATTTCGCCCCTCGTCTTTGATCAGCAGCCGGCCGACGCCGAGCTCGTCGGCCAGCGTCGGACAGTCGACCAGCGGCGTCGCCCCCTCGTCCATCGTCACCGCCGACTCCCGGGGAAACGGCAACAGCTCCTCGTAGCGCCACATCGAGTCGAACGGCCGCGCGGCGAGGGTCTCGCGGTCGAGCTCGACGGCGTCGTAGTCGTAGGTCGGATCCAGAATGCCACCACACTCCTCACAGCGGCCGTTGGCCTCCGTCGCGTCGAAGCTCGCCTCACAGTCGATACACTCCAGACCGACGAACGCCGCCGTCGTCTCCATACCGGCCGTTCCGGGTGGAGGGGTAAATCGCTGTCCATCGGGACCCCGTTCGGCCGGCGTCTCGGAACGTTTCGCGCCGAATCCGCGTCTCGGAACGTTTCGCGTCGGATCCGTGACCCGAGGCCTGCCGCGTCGGATCGCCCGGGCGATCGGATCCGCGGCCGACCGTGGGCTCACACCGTCTCGGCGTGGAGTTCGACGCCCCCGGCCTCGCCGATCCAGCGGACGGTGACGAGCGAGCCCGCCTCGACGTCCTGGAGGGCGATCGTCTCGCCCTCTGTGACCGTCTCCACCCCGCCGTCGGCCCACAGGCCCGCTGGCTCGCCGTCGACCTCTAGGGACAGCTCCTCGGCGGGAACCGGCTCGCCACCGGCGTGGGTGAGGACGACTCCGTCGTCGGTGCGTTCGAGGTCGAACGTCGCCTCCGGTGGCCCGTCTGTCGACCCTCCCGACGACGCGAGGAAGTCGCCGACGAGGCCGATTCCGGTCCCGATCGCCAAGAGGATCCCGGCGACGACGAGCAAGAGAACGACCGCGACCCCGACGACGGCGGCGAGGGACGTGGCCGCGGTTCGCAGACCACCGAGGGACGCTGCCATTGTGGACACGAGGACCAACGAGGGCAAAAAGCCGTCGCCGTGGCACTCGCCGAGGTTGATACTCACCGCGTGGGCGTCTACCCGGTCGTCTGTGACGCGACCGCCGGCGGGGGACGTTCGTCGGCAGATTTGATCGTATCCGGCAGGTTTTTGTTCATGGTCGATCAGTATATCTTCGATGCGACTACCCGAAACGCGGGACCTGCTCAGCCGGGAGCTGACCTTCCCCGCCGACCACGACCGCGTCGTCGAGGCCGTCGGTGACGTCGAACTCGATCCGCCACAGGGCGAACCGGAGACGATCGGCGAGGTGCTCGACCGTTCTGGCACCGAGGAGTACGCCTCCGTCGACGAGGTGTACGACTCGCTGATCGGCTTCGTCGGCGACCAGTACATCGGGCGGAAGTTCTACGACGACCGGGGGGCCAACCCCGACGATCCCGAGGTGTCGTTCTGATGGACCTGACGGTGATCTCGGGCGTCCCCGGCGTCGGGACCAGCGAGCTCTGTGAGCGGGCCCGCCGGTCGCTCGGCGAGGGGTACGAGCTGGTGAACTTCGGGGACGTCATGCTCGAGGAGGCGGCCGCCCAAGGGCTGATCGATCGCCGGGACGAGATCCCGACGCTCCCGTTGCGGGACCTCGAACTGCTCCAGCGGCGGGCCGGAGAGTACGTCGCCGAACGGACCCGGGGCCGGCAGGTGTTGCTCAACACCCAGCTCGTAGTCGCCACCGTCCACGGCTACGTGCCGGGGCTGCCCGAACCCACCCTGGCCGACGTCGATCCCGACCGGTTCGTCCTCGTGGAGGCCGATCCGGAGGTGGTCGCCAGCCGCCGTGAGGACAGTGAGTACCGGAGCTACCGGGAGACCGGGGTCCGTTCGATCGCGTTCCACCAGGAGCTGCTCCGGTCGGCGGCGATGGCCCACGCGACCGGCCGGCAGGTCCCGATCCGGCTGATCGAGAACACCGCCGACGCCGAGGACGCCGCCGCCGACCTGACGGCGATCGTCTCCGAGGCCGACCCCCGGAGCTGAGCGCCCGTCACGTCCGCGGGTCGGACGTGACGGGCGCTAGATCAGGCGTCCGCGGGCGGATCGATCGTCCCGTGGACGCTCCCGTAGATGCCGAAGATGTCCTCGTACCCCTCCTCGCTCGCGAGCACGGGGACGATCCCGTCGCGGTCGAGCCGGTGGGTGTAGACGTCGTCTTTCGCGAACACCGCTCCCTCCGGAATCTCCTCGAAGTTGCGGTAGTAGACGTGGGGCTCGCCGCCGCCTTTCGGCACCTCCTCGTGGCCTTTGACGATGGTGGTCTCGGTGAACGTCGGCTCCGCGTCGGCGAGGACGCCGTGGGCCCGGAGGAACGCCTCGGCCGCCTCGAGGCCGAACGCGACGGCCCCCTCGCTGCCCTGGCGGCCCGTCTCGAGGCTGACCGCCTGGGGCAGCGTCGAGTCCATCGTGGTCCCCCGGAGCTCGCCCGCGTCGACGACGTACTCGATCGGCATTCCGGTCACCGTCCGCCGGACGGAGTCGGTGAGTCGGCTGTAGATCGCAAACGGCGGCGGCGCGCTGTGTGAGGTGTGGAGCGCGAGGATCGCGTCAGCCCCGTCGAGGATCGCGAGCAGCCGTGCCGCCAGCGCCGTCTCGTAGGCGCCGGCGTCGACGTCGCCCGGGAACTGCCGGTTCAGATCCGCTTCGGTGTACCGCACGCCCGCCGCCAGAGCCGGCTCGTTGGCGACGACCAGCTGGACCGTCCCGTCGTCGACCTCGAGCCGATCGATCAGCCGCTCGACGATCGCCTCCCCCGCCGGCTCGTCGCCGTGGATACCGCCGACGACCGCGACGCGCGGACGCCCCGAGCCGCGTTCGACCAGTTTCATGCGTCAACCCAGGTGCTCGCTGGTATAAAACACGAGGCTCCGGTCGGGTGCCGGCGGCGTCTGCACCCACGCCCGGAACGGGGCGAACCCGACTATGGGAGGGTTACGCATATTCCGGCGTCGATCGGACACCGAGGCGTGTTAGCATGAGCGAAGCGAAGGTGTCACGGGCGGAGTGGGGAACCCGGTTCGGGTTCCTGATGGCAATGATCGGCGCCATGGTCGGCGTCGGGAACATCTGGCGGTTCCCGTTCGTCACGGGGGAAAACGGCGGCGGCGCGTTCATCCTGGCGTTTTTGATCCTGCTGTTCCTGATCATGATTCCGGGACTGATAGCCGAGGTTGCACTCGGTCGCTACGCGGGCAAAGGCGTCATCGGGTCGATCCGCGAGGCGA
>PUPA01000221.1 GCA_003552885.1 Natrialbaceae archaeon | reverse complement strand
TCGGCAGTCGCGGCTACGCCGACTCCACGCCGGAGGGCGAGCCCCACCGGACGAGTGGCTCCTGGATCGTCCCGATCGAGACGGCAGACGGTCGGATCCACGTCCACGTCGACGCCTCGACGGGAGAGACCAGGGTGGCTCGACTGGATGGCTAGTTCCGGGTGGCTCGACTGGACGGCTAATCCAGGATATCCCCGATACGCCGCGGCTCGCCCGCGAGATCCGGGTGTTCGGCGACCATCTGTAACACCTCGTGATCGGTCACGTCGTAGTAACCTTTCTCGGTCGCCTCCTCGATGAGCGTCCGTTCCAGGCGAAACTCCGTTCCCTCGTAGACGACGTCGACGCCGTCGTCGTCGAACGCGAGACTGGTCATAGACGCGTTAGGCGATGGGGGGTCAAAAACGGGACGACACGTCCGTACGGTTCACAGTGGTGAACTACCCCATCCTGCTCGCGCTGACGCGCTCGCTGAGGGTGGAGCTTCCTGGTTCCGCGACGCGCTTTTTCACGGACGGTCGGCTTGCGCCGACAGTCCGCGCAGGGAGCGCAGTCTCCGCAGGCGTAGATTTGGAGCGTCCCACTCCTACTCGGTGGTGACGGCGGAATCTGTCTCGACCGTCCTTCTTGTCGGACTCTAAGCCGAGACGATGAGTAGTTGCCATCACGGTTCCAGCCTTCGGCTGGCACCGTTATAAATTCATGGAACAGAGTGCAAGCAACTCTGTGACGGCGCTGTATCCCCTCCCTACTGCGTCCTCAGAACGCTTCGCGTTCTGATGTGCGAACGAGAGCTCCGCTCTCGTTAACGCTGCTTGTCCGCTACGCGGACTGCGCTGCTCGTTGAGGAAGGGGGCTTAGCGCCTCAATTCAGCTAAAAGGAGGACGCTCTCGGGTTCACTCGTGGTTAGGGGTCCGACCGTCCCCACTCGATTCGGAACACTTCCGCTTCGATGGTTCGGGAGGACTCCTCGTGAAACTGGAACCGTCGGTCGAGCTCGAACGTGGCCCGGAAGGCGTGACTGACGGCGCCGCCGTGGTCGGCGGCGAACGATTCGACGAACGTCCGGCTGCCCTCGTTGTGGATGGTGTATGAGACCGCCGCTAGCTCGGCTGCGGCCTCGAGAAACGGGCGATCGGCTCCCCGTCGCTGGGCGCCAAACGGCGGGTTCGAGACGACCGTCACGCCGTCGGCGAGAAGCGGCAGGAAGCCGACGTCGGCCCGGACCCACTCGATCGGCGGGGCGCCGACCGCCCGGCGGTTCTCGCGGGCACGCGCGAGCGCCGACGCGTCCACGTCCACGCCGACGACGTCCGCACCGAGGACGGCGGCGCCGATGGCGAGCGTGCCGGTGCCGGTCCCGAGGTCGACGACGCGGCGGTCGAGGTCGCCACGGAGGGCGGCGAAGTGGAGTACGTGGGCTGTGACCTCCGGTGGGGTGAGATACTGTTCGAGCGCGGGATCGGGCTCCTCGAAGTCGGCGACGGACTCGAGGGTCCGGGCGAGCGTCCGCCGGGAGGTCATCGGGCGAGATCGGTGCTCGGTCCCGATAGCTGCGTCGGTCCACGGCTACTGGAGGGGGTGTCCACGTCCCGACCGTGGACGAACACCGCCGTTGTGAGACGGCCGGCCCCTCGGATCCACGGAGTACACCTCGCCTGCGGCCCGCTCCGGGCGGGTGGGAGTGCCGCCCGGAGATCGACGCCCGCTCGCCTCGGAGGGCGGGGACGTCGAACCCGGGAAACCGGACACAGTTAAGCCCGGTGGGTACGAACCCGCCGACATGGACGAGTGTCCCCGGTGTGGTGCCACGCTCGAGTACCTGTCGCTCGGTGAGGTGACGACCGTCTCCTGTGGGCGGTGTGGGTACGCCGACGTGCCCGTCGATCACCAGCCCGAACGGGAGGAGGGCGAAAGCTGGCGGGAGGCCTTACAGCGCTTCTACGGCTGACCGACGGCGATCACTCCGCGGGCGCTTCGGCCTCCTCGCGCTCGGGTTCGACGTCCTCGTCGGAGCGGGCGGCGACCAGTGCGCCACGGGCGACGCTGTAGAGGGGCTCGGCGGCGTGGCTGACGCCGCTGATCGAGAACGGGATCGCCGCGTCCTTGAGGTGGCTGCGAAAGAGCGCCTCGAAACCGTCGGGGCTCGAGGTGCCGCCGGTGACGACGACGGGCACGTCCAGGCCCTCCTCTACGTCCTCCTCGTCGACCTCGGAGACGATCTGGTCGATGACGTAGTCGAGCAGGTTCTCGTAGTAGATCGACAGCGCACCCTCGACGCCGCCGACGTCGGTCTGGAAGTCGAGTTCGAAGTCGTCCTCTTTGATCGAGGTCACCTTGTCGACGGGCGTGCCGGTCGCACGGGCGGCCTGTTCGTCGATCCAGTCCCCGCCGCGGGCGACGGAGAACTTCATCACGGGCACCGCGTAGTAGGAGAGACAGACGTTGGTCATACCGGCGCCGAAGCTGATACCCAGGCCGGTGAAGTCGTTGTCGGCGAGCTCGGAGTAGATGACGGCCATCCCCTCGTTGATCGGCTCGGCGTCGTAGCCCATATTCGAGAGGAACGACTCGATCGTCTTCTGGTGGTACAGCGTCGAGAGCTCCGAGTCGATCGGGTCCGCGGGCGTCGAGAAGTACAGCCTCTCGCCGGGGTACTCGGGCTCGCCGACGACCTGTTCGACGATCAGTTTCATCATCGGGATCGCGCTCTTCTCGCTCGAAGAGAGGATCCCGTGTTTCATCGGCCGGCGGGTCTCCCTGTTGAAGATGTTCGCGAAGTTGAGTGCGTCGTCGCCGACCACGTACACCTTGTCGTCTTTCCTGATGTGGAGCACTTCGCTTCGCGAGAGCATCTGCTCGGCCATATCCGAGTACTCGATCTCGACGAAGGAGTTCCGTTGCTGTACGAAGACCGTGTCCGACCCATCCTGCTGGGCGGACAGGATGTTCATAGTGCCGACGTCTAGGCCTTTGGCCATGTGTGGCCAACGATGCCCGCAGGACATAAATCTAGGTGGATTGAATACGAGCCGAGACGGGTGGAACAATCGATCGTTTCCATCCGGTAAGAGGAGCCTGAAACCGGGACGTGGCGCCCGTTTCCCGCCTACCGGTCGCCACCCAGGCGCTCGGCGAGCCGGCCGACGCGCCGTTTGACCGTCTCGATGGTCCCCTCGTCGGCCTCCGCGTTCTGGCTCTCGCGTCGCCTCCGAAGCTCCCTCAGCTTCGCCGTCTGGTCGTCGACGGTCGACGACGAGGTGGTCGTCTTCCGCTCGCCACCTTTCAGTCCCTTCAGTCCGGCGACCTGTGCGTCGACGCCCGAGGAGCGTTTCGTCTCCGCGTCGACGTCGAGCCCGGACGTGTCGAACCCCTCGTCGGTGAAGCGAAGCCGGTTGCCCTCGCGTTTCTCGACGCCGCCCCAGGAGAGTTCGACGTCCGCGAGCGCCTCGTCGATGTCCCGTTCGACCTCCTCGTCGGTGATCTCCGGTCGGTCGTCCTCCTGGGGTTCCACCTCCGGAAGTCGCGCGCGGGTGAGGTAGTGAGCGATCAGCGCCGCGCCCGTCGAGGCGGTGATCCCCGCCAGCCCCACCGCGTAGACGGCGACGACGTGGGCGGTGTAGTTGTCGCCGTGGAAGTTCCAGTCGGCGGGGTACGACAGGACGAAGCCGCCAACGGCCCCGAGGGTGACCGCCACGCCGGCCGCCGAGGCGACCTGCACGCGTCGCTCGGAGGGCAACAGGACCACGATGCCGAGCATCGTCACCGGCAGCGAAGCCATCCCGAACGCGTACGCGAGCTGGGCGACCGACCAGTAGGTGGCCGAGGGTCGTTCGAGGCTCACACTCCAGAGAAACGCCACGAGCGCGACGACCGCGAGCCCGATGCCGCCGAGAAACAGCCCGAATCCGAGGTAGACGTCCGTGCGATCCTCGGGCTCGCCGACGTACCGTCGGTAGAGGTCGAACAGGTAGTTTTCCTCCGAGGTGGCTGGCATTTGTCCCACGTTTACCCTCCAGTACCAAGACTTTTCGGACGACGTTGTCGACGCGGACGGCTCCTGAGCCGGCCTAAACGCCGACCAGCCCGAGCTCCTCCGCGGCGCCCATCAGCGCGAAGACGAACACTAAGACGATGGTAATCACGTAGTAGACCTTCCACTTCGTCGACGGCCGGAACGCCTCGGGGAGCCGGTTCTCGACGACGTACCAGTTCGCCGGATAGAAGAACACCTCGAAGATCACGAGGATCACGGAGATCCAGAGGATCAGCGTCACCGGCAGGTCGCCGATGATCGCGATGGGGACGAGGCTGCCGACACCCATTCCCAGGACGACCGCCTTGCGGATCAGTTCGCGGTCGAGGTCGTCGTTCTCGAGCGCCAGCGGGAGGATGTCCGACGTCGCTCGGGAGGCGCCGTCGAGCAGCGTGATCACCGTCGAGTACAGCGCGGCGAACGCACAGAGCAACATCGCCCAGAACGACCACGGACCGAACGAGTCACTCAGGATGTCCCCGAGGACGATCGCGAGGTTCTCGTCGGTCGGCGGGTTCGGATAGAGGACGTTCGCCGCCAAGATCACCATGCTGAGCATGATGACCAGGCTGAACGCGTAGCCGATGTTGAAGTCCCGCCGGCCGGTTCTGATCCAGGCGGCGATGTAGTCGTGATAGCGTTCGTCGCTCGGGTCGACGCCCTTCGTCCGGAGCGCCCGCGCCCCCTCGTCTTTGGCCATCGACCAGCTCCCGATGAGGATGCTCGTGCTGTGGCCGGTCGGCGCGAAGCCGGCGGCGGCCGCGAACAGGCCGACGAACAGCGCGAGTGAGGTTCCCTCGGGAAGCCCGGTCGCGGTCTCGGCGATCACGTCCGTCGACGGCGGTCCGAACACGAGCCCCAGCAGGATGAGGACGCCGAGGATCGCGGTGAACAGCTTCAGGATGTTCTCGAGGATCTGATACCGCGAGTAGATGACCAACCCGACTGCGATGGCGAGCAAGACGGCGTAGGACTCGAGCAGGCCGAGCGGTGTCAGCGCCGCCGCCAGTGCGGCCGTGCTGACCCCGACGGCCGCCGTGATCCCGGTGTAGAGGACGGTGAAGATGAACACCGACAGCCACATCGCCCAGTTTTTCGGCCCCGGGAGGTCACCGTAGGCCTCGATCGGGTTCCCGCCGACGCCGTAGGTGTACCTGATGCCGAGTTCCCACCCGCCGTACTTCGAGACGTAGATCAGTAAGAAGATCCAGACGGCGAAGATGCCGAAAAACCCCCCGAGCGTCGGCGCGAGTACGATGTGGCTGCCGCCGATGCTGATCAGCGCCCAGAGCATCGACGGACCGAAGTGCTCCCTGAAAAAACCCGTCCAGGAGCTCTCGGGGTAGTCGAGCTCCTCGAGCTCTACTTCGGACATCGTCCCCACCACGTCGATTCCACACGATCGTCCGTCACGTCCGTCCTCAACATCCCTTCGTCGGACAGATGGACAACCCTCACTTAAACCTGGCTGAACGACTCGGACGACGGCTCGTCGCACGAATTCGCCGAACGGTCGCGGCGGTCGGGACGCGTCTACCGGCCGCTCGAATTTCCGTTAGTAATGACCGGAAGCTATAATATCGGTCGGTCCGATCGATCCTATCGGAGCTTCCGGGATGATCGAGCCGACCCACGCCGACGAGCCGGACGGGGAGTCGCCGACGGTACTGATCGTCGACGACGAGCCGGCGATCCGCGAGCTGTTCGAGCTCTGGTTGAGCGACCGGTACTCGGTGATCACGGCGGCGACCGGCGAACCCGCCATAGAGCGCGCCACCGACGCCGACGTGGCCCTGCTCGATCGAACCCTCCCGGGGATGTCGGGGCGGGAAGTCGCCGAGCGACTGGACCGACGGAACCGGCGTCTGCCGGTCGCGTTCGTCAGTGCCGTCGAGCCCGACGCCTCGCTCGCGGAGTTGCCCTGCCGGGAGTATCTGGTGAAGCCGGTCGGCCGGAGGGAGCTACTCGAGACGGTCGATCGGCTCGTGACGCTCTCTACGTACGACGAACGGCTCGCCGAGTGTGCCGCGCTGGCCTCGAAGAAAGGGGCACTGGAGTCGGCTCACTCCGCCGGGACCCTCGCCGCCGACCCGGAGTACCAGCGCGTCAGGAGCCGCTTCGAGGAGCTACTCGCCGAACTCGATCGACTCGCCGGCCGTTTCGACTCGACCGATTACCGAATGATCTTCGCCTCCGGCGCGTTCGCCCCGGACGGGGCGACGGGGTGAGCGTAGCCGAACGTACGGGAGACGGCCGCGCGTGGGCGACGGGCTGACCCGCCAGCGAGAAAGCGTCGGCGTTATGCGTCCGTGGACACAAAGCCGTTCAATGAGCCAGGAGTCGTACGACGGCGGTGACCTCCGCAACACCGGGATGCGGCTGAAACACGACCGCGAGTGGGACTACGAACTCGACCGGATCGTCGACGCCGTCGCCAAGCGGGACGCAGAGACGGTTGGCCTCCAGTTTCCCGAGGGGCTGAAACGGCGCGGACCGAAGGTGGTAGACGACCTGCGAGAGCGCCTCGGAGGGGACGTGACGGTGATGCTCTCCGGCCAGCCCTGCTACGGTGCCTGTGACCTCGACACCTACCTCATGAAACGGACGGACGTCTTCGTACACTTCGGACACTCCCCGATGAAGGAGTCGGAGAAGATTATCTACGTCCCCCTGTTCTCGAACGTCGAGGTGACGCCCATCATCGAGGAGGCCCTCGGAACCCTCGAAGGCCCCGAGGGAAGCCCGGACGTCGGCCTCGTCACGACGGCCCAGCACATGAACCGCTACGGGGAGATGCGCGAGTTCTTAGAGGAGCGAGGCTACGAGGTCCACAGCAGACGTGGCGACGAGCGACTCACCCACGAGGGCCAGGTGCTCGGCTGTAACTACGCGAGTGCCGACCTGCCGGTCGACCAGGTGCTGTACGTCGGCGGCGGCAAGTTCCACCCCCTCGGGCTGGCGATGGAACACCCCGAGAAACGCGTCGTCATCGCCGACCCGGTCAACAACGTCGTCACCGTCGCCGACACGGAGAAGTTCATGAAACAGCGCTACGGCGCGGTCCACCGGGCGATGGACGCCGAGACGTGGGGCGTGATCTTCTGTACGAAGATTGGCCAGGGGCGCTGGGAGGAAGCCCAGTCGATCCTCGCGGACAACGACGACGCCTACCTCATCACGATGGACGAGGTCACCCCGGACCGCCTGCGGAACTTCGACGTCGACGCCTACGTGAACACCGGCTGTCCCCGAATCACGACCGACGACGGCCCACGGTTCCACCGGCCGATGCTCACCCCCGGCGAGTACCGGATCGCGACCGGCGAGAAGCCCCTCGACAGCCTCTCGTTCGACACCTTCCACGGCACCTGGTAGCGAACTCCTCCGTCGCGTCCTCTCTGGGTGCGTTCGATTCGTCCCGGAGTGACACCGACAACCCTTTGACCCGACCCACACAGGTGTGGCCATGATCGCGAGCGACTGGGGAGACTGGCTGGTGCGGGCGATCGAGTCCGCCGAACCCGATGGCGTGGCGATCTGGTACCTCGGCTGCAACGGCTTCGTGCTGAAAGGCAGCGGGGGAACGACGCTGTTCGTCGACCCGTACCTCGGGTTGGGCGATCCACCCCGGACGGTCCGGATGATCCCGGTGCCGTTCGACCCCACCGACGTCGCCGAGGCCGATGCCGTCCTCGCGACCCACGAACACACAGACCACGTCCACGGCCCGAGCCAGGCACCGATCCTCGCGAACACCGACGCACGGTTTT
>PUPA01000109.1 GCA_003552885.1 Natrialbaceae archaeon | reverse complement strand
CGAAGACGACGGGAGCGACGACCGACCGGAGACGGTCGACGACCAGTCGTCCGCGGACGACGGTGAGTCAGGCGAGGATGCAACTGGAGACGGTGGTAACGGCGAGGCCGGCACGGCCGACGCCGACGGGAGCGAGGATGCCGCCGTCGAGGACGAAACGGGCAACGACGCCGAAGGTGCCACCGACGACGGTGGAACGGACGACGCTGACAGCGACGCAGATCAGGACGCCGAAGACGGCGAGGAGAGGGACGGCCACGTCGGTGACGATGACCAGGAGCAAACCGACGGGGCCGACGATGACGACGGCACAGAGCGGGAGGGTGACGACTCCGGCGACGACCTCAGTGGTACTACGGACGATCCGGACGGGACGGGTACTGATGGATCCGACGGCGGGAGCGATGGTGGAGACGACGTCACGAGCGTCGACTCCGACAGTGAGTACGGAGCCGACGACAGCGAAGACGGAGCCGACAGTGAGGACGGAGACGGAAGTGGGGGTGGAGACGACGAAGCTGGGACCAACGACGGCGAAGACGGTGACGGCAACGACGGCGACGACGGTGATGGCAACGACGGCGACGACAGCGACGATAGCGGCAACAGTAACGACAGCGATGACGACGGCGACGACGAATCGAACTGAACGGGCCCACCGATGTGGACGGAACCACGCGCGGTGTCACGGGGCCGTGACGCCGTGACACGTCACATAGGCCGGCTACGAACAGCAAGCTATACCAAGGCGGCGCCCGAACCGTCGGGTGATGCCCACTGTAGAATACCTCAACTACGAAGTGCTGGACGACCACGGCTGGGAGATGGAAGACGACGACCTCTTCGAGAAGGCCGCCGACGCGGGACTCGGCGACGAGGACTACGGTAGCCTCGAGGTCGCGGAGGGCGAGTACGTCCTGGAGGCCGCCGAAGCTCAGGGCTACGACTGGCCGTTCTCCTGCCGTGCCGGCGCGTGTGCGAACTGCGCCGCCATCGTCACCGAGGGTGAACTCGAGATGGACATGCAACAGATCCTCAGCGACGAGGAGGTCGACGAGAAGATGGTTCGTCTGACCTGCATCGGCCACCCGGTCGCCGACGAGGTCAAGATCGTCTACAACGCGAAACACCTCGACTACCTCCAGAACCGCGTCATCTAGACGCCGGCGTAGCACGCAACCTAAAAATTTTTAATTTATCCCCCTCGGCGAGAGGAATCTGGAGAACTGTTGGGTTAGAGGTCCTTCTTTCAGCAATCACAACAATCGGCAAACTGCGTTCAGAGTATGATCCGAAAGACGACCTAACGTACGTATTTGCCCTTCTTATCTAATTACTCTCTCGCGTTTTACAACCGCGCGGTTCACCGCCTGATTCGGTCGACCGTGACTGTAGTGATATCTGAACCGTCTGGATAAGTGGCGAGCGCCGGCTAGCCTGCCCCTCGGCGACGAACGAAAGCGGTCGCGGAATCGTGTTCGCTCCCGTGACCTCAACGAGTCGGTGTATAGACACTATTTGTCGGGCAACGTTGACCGACCGGTATGGACGTTCCGCTGTCCGCGCCACCTCCCTCCCTGACCGTCGACATCGCCGTCGTCTTCGCGGTCGTCTGTGTCGCGCTGGCGCTGTTCGTCCTCGAGCCGATCCCTATCGACATCTCGGCGATCGTCGTCCTCGTCGTCCTCGTCGTCCTCGAACCGTGGACGGCGGTGACCGCCGAACAGGCCGTCTCCGGCTTCTCCAACCCGGCGACGCTCACCGTGTTGGCGATGTTCGTCCTCAGCGAGGGAGTACACCGGACCGGGGCGATCCGACACCTCGCCGACCGCGTGGTCGCGTTCACCGGCGACGACGAGCGGAGACAGCTCGCCGCCGTCGTCGGTCTCGGCGGCGGGACCGCCGGCGTGATCAACAACACGCCCGTCGTCGCGGTGCTCATCCCGTTCGTCAACGACCTCGCAGAGCGGACGGAGACCTCTCCCTCGAAGCTGCTGATCCCGCTCTCGTACGCGGCGATGCTCGGCGGGATGCTCACGCTCGTGGGCACGTCGCCGAGTATCCTCGCCGGCGACATCTCCGATCGGCTCATCGACCGGCCGTACTCGATGTTCACGTTCACTCCGCTGGGTGTGATCGTGTTGCTCACCGGTGCCGTCTACCTGCTGACGGTCGGACACCGGCTCGTTCCCGAGCGGGTCGAACCCGGGGAGGGACCGACCGATCGGTTCGAGACGGACGAGTACGTCACCGAGGTCCGGGTACCGGAGGACGCGGACGTCGTCGGTCGGACCGTCGGGAATATCGCCGACCGGATCGGCCGGGACCTGGACGTCCTCCGGATCCTCCGACGCGGGAAGATCGTCCACCGCGACCTCGAAAACCGGACGGTCCGTGCCGGGGATCGGCTGCTGTTTCGCGGACGCCGACGGAGGCTGCTCGAGTTGAACGAGTTTCGCGGGCTCGCGTTCGCGGCCGAACCGGTCGACGGGTCGGCGTCCGCCGGGACCGTCTCGCTCGTGGAGGTGATCGTCGTTCCCGGCGAGTCCGCGCTCGTCGGCGGGTCGATCACCGTCTCCGAGTTTCGACGGCGGTTCGACGCACCGGTGCTCGCGATCCGACGACAGGGCGAGCTCGTGACCAGTCGGCTCTCGGCGGCGTCGTTACAGGGAGGTGACACCCTCCTGGTCCAGGCGAACGAGCGCGCGTTCGAACGGCTGCGTGCCGATCCGAACTACGTCGTCACCGAGGAGGCCGTCGGGCCGGAGTACCGGACCGAACGGATCCCGGTGGCCGTCGCCGTCGTCCTCGGGGTCGTCCTCGTCGCTGCCCTCGGACACCTCCCGGTCGTGATCGCGGCGCTCGCGGGGATGGCGGCGATGGTGATCACGGGCTGTGTCAAACCGGCGGAGGTGTACGACTCGGTCGACTGGAACGTCGTCTTCTTGCTCGCCGGCGTGATCCCACTCGGGGTCGCCTTAGAGCAGACCGGCGGGGCCGAGTTCCTCGCCGGTCGGATCACGCCGCTGGCGGAGGTCGTCCCACTCGTGGCGTTTCTCGTGATCTTCTACATGCTGACCACGGTCGTGACGGAGGTCGTCACCAACCTCGCGAGCGTCGCGCTCATGTTGCCGATCGGCGTCGACGTCGCGACCGAGCTCGGCGCGGAGCCGTTCTCGTTCGTCCTCCTCGTGACTTTCGCCGCGAGCGGCTCGTTGATGACGCCGATCGGCTACCAGACGAACCTGATGGTCTACGGGCAGGGTGGCTACCGCTTTACCGATTTCATGCGGGTCGGCATCCCGCTTCAACTCCTCCTCGCGGTCGTCACGTCCCTCGGGATCGTCGCCATCTGGGGCGTCTGAGAGCGCCCGAGACGACGGGCGTCACCGACGCGACGATCGGCCGGACGCCTCCTCGATGTCGAGTGCGTACCACTCCAGTGCCACCTCCTCCGGTGGCAGACCGAACACCGAGATCTCGACGTCGCTCGCGTACTCGTAATACAGCTCCTCGGCGTCGTGGGTGAGCTCCTCTCCGAGCTCGTTGAGCTCGCCCGTCACGACGGCACTCTGCCAGTCGGTCGGCGAGTGCCACTCGTAGACCGTCAGGCAGCCCCGCTCGGTCGTTCCGAGGAACGTCTCCTTTCTGCTCTCGGGGCCGAACCCGAGGTCGAGGACACACCGGTTCCGGTCGCCGTCGTAGCCGTAGGAGATCGGGATCCCGTACGAACGGCCCTCCCGCGAGAGCGAGAGGACGCCGGTACCGTGATCGTACAGCAGGGCCGCGATCTCGTCTGCGGTCATCTCGACCCCGTATCCAGACATCCGAGGACCATCGCTCGGTACGTCGGCCACGGACATCAATCGATGGGGCCGCTCCGGACCGCCGTGAGGAGAAGTCGGCTCCGGAGTCCGATCCCGGGGGCGTCAGGGCCGACGGTCAGAAAGGGTCTCGATCGTCCCAGCGAGCGTCTCGACCCCGTGGCGGATGCTCTCCTCGTCGACGTCGAACGTCGGCGTGTGGTGACCACCGGGGTGGTCGGTGCCGACCCCGACGTAACAGGCCAGCCCGCCCGCCTCCTGGACCGTCCGCATCAGGAAGGTGGCGTCCTCGCTGCCGCCCAGCGCGTCGCGCTCGAGGACGGTGTCGACGCCGTCGACGCCGGCCGCGACGTCGGCGACGACCGCCGAAAGCTCCGGATCGCTCTCGGCGCTGGGGGCCTCCGAGCCGACGTCGACGGTCACCGCACAGTCGTGCATCCGGGCTGCGGACTCGAGGATCCTGACGGCGTGCTTGCGGGTGTACTGCATGAGCTCGGTGCTCTCGCCGCGGACCTCACACTCGAGTCGGGCCTCCTCGGCGACGACGTTCGAGGCGGTGCCGCCCTCGACGACGCCGACGTTCACCCGGGTCGCGCCCGCCGAGTGACGCGGGATCGCATGGAGGTTGCCGATCGCCGTCCCGAGGGCCGAAATCGCGTTCTTTCCGGCCTCGGGTCTGGCGCCGGCGTGGGTCGACTCGCCGGCGAACGTCGCCTCGAGGTGACACACCGAGAGGAAGCCGTCGATGCCGGCGACGAGCTCGCCGGTCGGGTGGTCCAGGCCGACGTGGACCGCGAGCAGGTAGTCGACGCCCTCGAGGTGGCCGCTCTCGGCCATCGGCTTCCCCCCGCCGATGACCTCCTCTGCGGGCTGGAAGAACAGCTTCAGGGTCCCCGAGAACTCGCCCTCACGGACCGCGTCGATCACCCCGAGGCCGATCGTCGCGTGGGCGTCGTGGCCACAGGCGTGGCTGGTACCCTCGTGTTCCGAGCGAAAGCCGACCGCCGCGGGGCGATGATCCGTATCGTCGGCCTCCTCGATCGGCAACGCGTCGATGTCGACCCGCAGGGCGACCGTCGGGCCCGGGCCGCAGTCGACGGTCGCCACGACGCCCGTGTGCCCGCCGGCGAGCTCCTCGAGGATCGTCTCGTCGACGCCGGCCTCGCGGGCGCGGTCCGCCCACGCCTCGAGCTCCGTCTCGGGCGGGAGTCCCGTCCGGTGTTCGGGAGCGATCGCGTCCCGACCGACGGCGAGCTCGTCGACGCCGCGACGCTCGAGTTCCTCGACGATCCGCGCGGTGGTGTAAAACTCCCGCCAGGCGGGCTCGGGTCTCCGATGTAGCTCACGACGGACGTCGATCAGCTCCTCGGTGTCCATGCGCGAGAGACGAACGAGGCGGACAAAAGCGTTGGCGAAGCCGGACGCCAGGGCGTGTCGAGGCCTCGCTCAGTCCGTCGGGTCGGTCCGGCCGGCGACGGGGGAGTCGAGTTCCGCCAGTGCCCACCGACGGATCCGTGCTTCGACCAGCTCCCGGTCGGTCGGGGGGTACTCGGTCTCCCCGGCTAGCGTCCGGCCGCTCTCGGCCCACATCCGCCGCTCTACGGGACGCTGGTCCGGCACCTCGCGGGTCCGGTCGGTCATGGCCTCGAAGTCCTCCCGGAGGTCGAACGACGCCCGGGCGACGTTACACCTCGAGAGCGGGCTCATCCCGATCTCCAGGGTCAGCTCGCGGACCGTCTCCCAGCAGTCGACACAGAAGTGGACGGCGACCTCGCCGACGACGTCCTGCCAGGCGATCGCGTCGCCGTGTTTCATCAGCTCGATGGCCCGCGGCGGCAGATCGAGGCGGTGTTCGACCTCGGACCGGCCACAGAGACAGCAGGGACGTTCGACCTTGCCGGTGTACATACCGGAAGCAAGGACCCACCGGACAAAAGCGAGACGCCACCGTCGATAGGTCGGCGTTCGGGACGGCCGTTCGGTCGTGAATCCACCGGACGTGTCACCGGTCGTCGAAGTACGCGGCGAGGCGCTCTGCGGCCTCCTCGACGCGGGGGGTGACGAGTGCGAACCGGAGCCACGCCTCCCGGGAGCTCCCGAAGGCCTCCCCGGGCATGCCGGCGACGCCGGCCTCGTCGATCAGCCGTTCGACGTTCTCGAGGCTACCCCGGAAGCCGTCGAACCGAGCCATCACGTAGAAGGCCCCGTCGGGTCTGGTGTACTCCGCGCCCGCGGCGTCGAGCGCCGCGGTGAACGCGTCGACCCGGTCGGCCAGCAGCCCCCGGCCGCGCTCGTAGTAAGCCGGCTCGGTCTCCCGCAGGGCGTGGGCGACCGCGTACTGGGCCGGATGGCTGCCAGCGACGTTGACGAGCATGTGGCGGCTCCTGGCGTCGGCGACGAGCTCCTCGGGGACGATCGCGTAGCCGACCCGAAAGCCCGTGATCGCCATCGACTTCGAGAAGGAGTTCGTGACGATCCGCCGGTCCGAGTCGATCCCCAGCGCGCTGAAAAAGCGCCCGGAGAGATCGAAGTGATCGTACACCTCGTCGCTGACCAGGATCGCGTCGTACTCCTCGGCGATCGCGACCAGCTCGCGGACGGTGTCCTCGGGGTAGACCGCACCCGTGGGGTTGTTCGGGGAGTTGACCACGATCGCCGCCGTCTCCTCGCTCGCCGCCGCCCGGACGGCGTCGGGATCGAGGCTCCCGTCGGACGCGGTAGGAACGAACCGCTGGACGCCCCCGAGCATCGTCGTCTTCCCCGGGTAGTAGGGGTAGACGGGATCCGTGAGGATCACCTCGCTCCCGGCGTCGCGTTCGAGCGCGCGGGCCATCGCGAGGTAGTTGGCCTCCCCGGCGCCGTTGGTGACGATCACGGTTTCGACGTCGACGCCGCGCCGGCGGGCGATCTCCTCGCGGAGTTCGGCGATCCCGTCGCTTGGGGGGTACTGGAACGCCGACGGCTCGAGGTCGGCGTACTCGTGGAGGGCCTCCCGGAGTGCAGTCGGGGGCTCCCAGTCGGGATTTCCGCTGACCATGTCGATCACGTCCCGATCGGCACGGGCGGCGTGTTGCATCACGTGGAAGAAAAGCGGCGTCTCGTACTCCATACCGGGCCTGAGGGGGCCGGGTAAGTGGTTCTTCCGTTCTCGTCGTCGACCGACCCCCGTCGTTCGTCGGCTGCGAGCGTCAGTCGAGGTCGAAGCGGTCGAGCTGCATGACCTTGCTCCAGGCGTCGACGAAGTCGTGGACGAGCTTCTCCTCGCCGTCGACCGCCGCGTACACCTCGGCGATAGCCCGGAGCCGGGAGTTCGAGCCGAAGACGAGGTCGACGCGGCTCGCCTCGAACTCGACTTCGCCCGTCTCGCGGTCGCGGAGCTCGAAGAGCTCCTCGTCCCCGTCGGCCGCCTCCCACTCGTAGTCCATCGAGAGGACGGTCCGGAAGAAGTCGTTGGTCAGCGTCCCCGGCTCGTCGGTGAAGACGCCCAGCTCCGAGTCCCGGTAGTTCGCTCCCAGCGCGCGCATGCCGCCGACCAGGGCCGTCATCTCGGAGGCCGAGAGCGCCAGGAGATCTGCCTTATCGACCAGCAGCTCCTCGGCCGAGCGGTCCATCACGTCGTCTCCGGTGTAGTAGTTGCGGAAGCCGTCGGCGTCGGGCTCGAGCCACTCGAACGATTCGACGTCGGTATCTTCGGCCGTCGCGTCGGTCCGACCGGGCTCGAACGGCACCTCGACGTCGTAGCCGGCGTCGGCGGCCGCCTGCTCGACGGCGGCGTTGCCGCCCAGCACGATCAGGTCGGCAAGCGAGACCCGGACGTCGTCGGATCGAGAGCCGTTGAATTCGGCCTGGATCTCCTCTAGCGTCGAGAGAACCACGGCCAGCTTCTCGGGCTCGTTGACCTCCCAGCTCTTCTGGGGTTCGAGCCGGATGCGGGCACCGTTCGCACCGCCGCGTTTGTCGCTGTCGCGGTAGGTCGACGCCGACGCCCAGGCGGTCTTGACCAGCTGGGAGACCGATAGTTCGGAGTCGAGGATCGCCGCTTTGAGTTCGTCGACCTCCGCCTCGCCGATGGG
>PUPA01000059.1 GCA_003552885.1 Natrialbaceae archaeon | reverse complement strand
CCCAGGTCGTCGGGCTCGTGGTCGCGATCGCGAGCGCGACGCTGTTCGCGTTGAGCTACCGGCTGCTCGTCGACCCCACCCTCGAGCTGTTGCTCGTCGGCCAGATCGCCGAGCGGGTCCATCCCGGGATGCTCGCGCTGGCGATCGCCCTCGGCGCCGGCGTCGCGGGCGCGCTCTCGCTTACCTCCGGGGCCGACGAGGCGCTGGTCGGCGTGATGATCGCCGTGGCGCTCATCCCGCCGGCGGCGACGGTGGGTCTCGGGATCGCCTACACCGACCCGGTCGTCGCCATCGGCGCGACCGTCATCGTCGCGGTGAACGTGCTCTCGATCAACGCCGTCGGCATCGTCACGATCTGGGTCAAAGAGTACCGGCCGGACCACTGGTACGAGGTCCGACAGGCGAAACGGGTGACCGTAGAGCGCCTCACCGTGTTGATCGTCGCCATCGTCCTGTTGAGCACCGTGCTCGCGATGGGGACGATCGACGCGCGGTCGAACGCGGCGTTCGAGAACGAGGCCGAGGCCGTCGCCGAGGCGACCGCCGGGGACGTCCGGACGGTGACGGTGAGCTACGACGCCGACGTCGTCTCCCCGACGCCCCACACCGTGACGGTGCACGCGGGGCAGACCGAGCCCGAGGCCGCCGACCGGATCAGAGACGAGATCCGCGACCGGACCGGCGTCGACGTCACCGTTCGGATCGTCCACGAGGAGACGAGCGTGGCCGACCGTTCGGTTACCACGACGTAACCGACCAACTTACCCGGAGCTCACCGAACGACTATGTTCGCCGGCCGGCTCGAAGCCGCATGGACGACAGCGAACGTGACGACGCCGACCCGATCGCCGACCACCGCGACCGGCGGACCTGCGCCAGTGGCGAACGCGATCGTCGGCCGACGGCGGTTCGCCGATGAACTCACAGCGTCGACGGCGGCGGCTGCGGCTGCTTCGTCGCGCGCTGAGACACCCCGACGTGGCCGTCGCCTCGCTCCAGTATCACAGCCGGCGGCTGATCACGCGGCCGGTACGGACGGCGCTGATACTGTTCGGGGTGTACCTGGCTCTCGTCGCCATCGGCACCGTCGCGAGCGATCCCGTGGTGGCCCAGCTGGTGATCGAGGGAGAGAGTCCGCCGGCCGAGCTCCTCGGATCGGTCCCGTCGCCGACGTTCCTGGTCGCCGCCGGATTCGCCACGGTCGTGGGGGCGCCGATCGCCATCGTCGCGCGGGGGCTGAGACGTGACCTCCGGTCGAGCCGGAGCCGCCGCCGTCGCCTCGACGAGACCGGCGGGGAGTGACCGGCCGTCGCCTCGACGGGACCGACGAGGCACTCCGTCGTTTCGCCGTCCGACGCCGCTGGTCCGACCCGGCGTCCCGGCTCACCGGCCGAGCGTGTGGAACTCGGGGTTCGGCCGCATGTCCGCGAGGTGAGCCATCCGGTTCGAGAGGTTGAAAAACGCCGCGACGGCGCCGACGTCCCAGATCTCCCGTCGGCTCAGCCCGTGGTCTTCCAGGCGCTCGAGGTCGGCCTCCCCTATGCACTCGGGGGAGTCGGTGAGCGTCACCGCGAACTCGAGGATCGCCAGCTCGCGGTCGCTCACGTCCGCGATCCGGTAGTTCGAGATCAGCTGGTCGGCCAAGAGCGGATCCTCCCCGTAGAGGCGTACGAGCGCGCCGTGGGCGACGTTGCAGTAGTAACAGTCGTTCGCCGCCGAGACGACGACGATTATCGCCTCGATCTCCCGGCGGGAGAGCGAACTCCCCTGGATCAGGGCGTCGTAGTAGGCGAAAAACGCCCGGAACTGCTCGGGGACGTAGCCGTACGCGAGGAAGACGTTCGGGGTGAACCCCGCACGTTCGGTCTCGGCCTCGATCCGCTCGCGGAGGTCCGCGGGTAGTTCCTCTGCGTCCGGGACGGGAAACCGCGTCATCGGTTCGGGTTCGTCCATGGTTGCCCTTCGTCGCGGTCCGGCAAAACCCCTCACCCGGTCGAATGCTCACGCGAGCTGGTCACCGACGATCGCGTCCGCACGGGCCAGAAACTCCGTCTCCCTGCCCTCCGGCACCGTCGCGCCGGCGGCGACGTCGTGGCCGCCGCCGTCGCCCCCGACGGCACGGGCGGCCTCGCCGACGACGGCCGAGAGGTCGAGCCCGCGGCGGACGAGCGCGTGAGTGCCGCGGGCGGAGACTTTGAGCTCACCCTCGCCCTTCTCGGCGAACGCCAGGATCGGCAGCTCGCGGCTGATCCCGTCGTTTCCGAGGGCCATCCCCGCGACGATGCCGACGATCGTCTCCCGGATCCGGTCGCCGGCGTGGAACCACTGGAGGTGATCCTCGCGGCTGACCCCCTCCTCGGTGACCAGCTCGATCCCGGCCGAGAGGTTCCGGCGGTGATCCCCGAGGAGCGTCCGGGCGCGCTCGAGTGCGCCGTCCCGGTCGCCGAGACAGACGGCGAGCCCGACGTCGGCGCGATCGTAGCGGGCGGTGGCGTTGAGCAACGTCGAGAACTCACTCGCGTCCCGGAGCTCCGTGCCGACGGGCTCCTCGCTGAGCACGTAGGCGGTGCCGACGAGCTGCTCGATCTTCGAGGCCGGCACGCCCGTGGCGACCGCCCGCCGGACGAGCGCGCTCGCGACCGTCCGTTTCTCCTCGGTGGTGAGGTCGGCCCACGTCCGCCACTCGCCGTCGCGATCGAGGGCGACGTCGAGGCCGTCGAGGAAGGCGATCGCTCCGGCCTGGTCGTTCGAGATGCCGGGGACGTGGACGTCGGTGGCGTACTCGAAGAGCTTCGGCAGCGGCCGGGTCTGTTTGCCATAGAGCGCGAGGTCGGTGACGGTCTCGACGACGCCGGCCTCGACGCCCTCCTCGACGACGGCCGCGTTCGCGCCGTGGAGCTCGCCGCCCGAGGCCTGCATGTCGCCGACGGCGCCGACGACCGCCAGCGCGGCGAGGTCGCGGTTGTCGGTGTGGCCGCCGGAGCCGGCCGTGGAACCGCTTCCCCGGTCGCTCGCCGTGGACTCCGTGCCCCGCTCGTCTCCCGCCGCCGCGAGGGCTCGCGCGAGGACGTAGCTCGCCCCGGCCCCCGAGAGCTCCGAGGCCCCGTCGATGCCGACCAGCAGGGGGTTGAGGTGGAACTCGGTGTCGGCGTCGGCGGGCTGGTGGTGGTCGGCGATCACGGGGGTGAACGCGCCCGCGTCCTCGTAGTCGGCGATGATCCCGAGCTGGCCGCTCCCGAAGTCGGTGAAGAGGACGGTGTCGTGGTCGGTCTCCGCGATCGAGGCGATCGCGTCCTCGTCGAGCTGGTTCTCGAAGACGACCTCGTGGGGTAGCCCCGCGCGTTCGAGCGCCCGGGAGGCGATCGCGGCGCTGGTCAACCCGTCGGCGTCGATGTGGGAGGCGAGCAGGACGCGGTCGGCGGCGAGGAGACGCTCGGCACAGGCGACGGCTCTGTCGGCGAGCTCCGGAACCGGTCCGTCCATCACCGGCGGTTCCGCCGGCCTCCGGTATAAACGTGTGGATGGTCCTCGCGGTGCCCTCCGCGCCGGCTCACCGGTTGGCGTCCTCGAGCCGGGCGAGCACCGCCTCGACCAGCGCCTCGGCCGTCGCCTCCGGCGGGACGACGTCGACGGTGACTCCCCGCCCCGTGGCGGTCCGTTCGGTCGGCTCGCCGATGGCGCCGACGACCGCCGACTCGAGTCCCTCGCGGGCCGCCCCGCCGAGCCCGCGCGCCTCGGCGGCCTCGAGGAAGTGCTCGACGGTCAGCGAGGAGGTGAAACAGGCGGCGTCGAGCGTGCCGGCGGCGGCGAGCTCGGCCGACTCCCCGCTTCCCTCCGGGCGGACGAGCCGGTAGAGGATCGTCTCGTGGACGTACGCGCCGGCCCCGACGAGCCCGTCGATCAGGACGGGGCTGCCGTGGTCGCTGCGGGCGACCTCGACGCGGCGTCCGTCGACCGCGCCGGCCAGCGCCTCGACCAGCCCGCCGGAGGTGTACTCCCCGGGAACGACGTCGACGGCGTAGTCGGCGGCCTCGAGCGCGTCGGCGGTCCGGGGACCGATCGCACAGACGGTCGCCTCGCCGGGCTCCCAGCCGGCCTCGGCCGCCAGCTCGGCGCCCGTCTTGCTCGTCAGCACCGCGAACGCGGCGTCCTCACGCGGACCGGCGCCGGTCGACTCGACCGAGAGCATCGGATCGGCGACGGGCTCTCCCCCGCGCGCCTCGATGGCGGCGACGGTCTCCGCGAGGCGCTCGTCGTCGGGCCGGAAGACGGCGACGGTCGGTCCCGTCATCCTCCCGCCTCCCGCCGGGCCTCGGCGATCAGCTCCGCGGCGCCGCGGTCGGCCAGCTCGGCGCCGAACGCCCGTGCGGCCTCGGCGTGGCGTTCGACCGGGAGATCCCGGCCCGCGATCACCGACTCCTCGCCGTCGCGGTCGAACACCTGGACGTTCGTCCGGACGTACTCGCCCTGGAGGACGCCGTAGATCCCCATCGGGGCGATACAGCCGCCGCCGAGCTCGTCGAGCATCACCCGTTCGACCGTCGTCTCGACCCGCGAGCGCGGGTGGTCGATCGCCCCGTTGAGCGCCTCGGCGAGCTCGCCGCCGCGGGCCGTCACCGCGAGCGCACCCTGTCCCGGCGCGGGGACGAACTCCGTCGGCGGGAGCCGGACGTACGCGACCGCGTCGGCGAGGCCAGCCCGCGTGATCCCCGCCTCCGCGAGGACGATCGCGTCGTACTTGACGTCTACCTCCCGGTCGAGCGCCGCCCGTTCGAGCGCCGAGAGCCCCTCGAGCCACTCCTCCGTACTCCGTTCGTACTCGGCTCCGTCGTCGTCCCGACTCTCCTCCCCGTCGTCTCGGTCCTCCCGCTCGTGGTCGGCTACGCGTCGGCGCTCGCGTTCGCTCTGGAGGCCGGACGCGAGCAGCTTCTCGATGCGGGTGTCGACGTTGCCCCGGAGCGGCTCCACTTCGAGGTCGGGTCGTTCGGCGAGCAGCTGTGCCCGTCGACGGAGACTCGAGGTGCCGACGGTCGCCCCGTCGGGTAGCTCGGCGAGGGAGACCCCACTGGGAGTGAGCAGGGCGTCGTTCGGCCGGGCGCGTTCGGGGACCGCGGCGGTGACGAGCTCGTCGGGCCCCTCCGTGGGCACGTCCTTCATCGAGTGGACGGCCGCGTCGACGTCGCCGGAGAGGACGCGCTCGTCGAGCTCGCGGACGAACGCGCCGGTCTTCCCGAGCCGGTGGATCAGCTCGTCCCGGAGCTGATCGCCGGTCGTCTCGACGGTCACGACCTCGACCTCGTATCGCCGTCCCTCGAGGGCGTCGGCGACGAGTCCGGCCTGTCGCCGGGCGAGCGCCGACCCCCGCGTCGCCAGTCGGACGGTCCCGCGCGTTCCCATGGTGAATCCTCCCGCTCGTGTGGATAAAAGCGTGCGCATCCGTGGCCGCGGCCGACGGCGTGTCGGACGCGACCGGAACGGACGAGATCCACCACGCGATCGGAACAGACGACGAGCCGCCACGTGACTGGAAGGACACGACCTCACACCGTCGGTCATCCACGCGGCTGCCTGGGTTCCCTCGGAGACGACCCCAGGCCCACGGTTCGACGGCGCCGGTGGAGGTAGTACGCCGCCAGTACGGGCTGTATCGGCGGAAAGAACAGGCTCACGAACGCCGCCCCGAGATACCCGCCGGGGTTGGGGTTCCACGCCACCCGTTGGGTACAGACGTACGCGGCGTCCTGGTGGATCGCCGCCGGAAACAGCCCGAAGGCGATCGCGCCGGCGGTCCCCACCGCCCAGAGGACCAGCCCGGGGAGCGAGAGGACGACGCCCACGGTCGCAGCGATCGTTCCGAGCAGGGTCGCCGCCAGGGAGATCGCGACGACCAACCACCAGCCCGAACTGCCGGCGGGCGTCCCGAGGCGGCGGTGCCGGCGACCCAGGTAGACGACGCCCACAGCGGGCGCCCAGAGGACGGCGAGCCCGGCGTTGAGCCACGGACGTGGCTCCCACAGCCCGCTGGCGCGAACCCGGCTGGCGTCGAGAAAGAGGGCGACGGCCACCCCGAAAGTCAGGAGGGTGTAGCCGAACGAGCCGACCAGAATCAGCGCCGTCCCGAGGCCGGGCACGCCGGGATCGAGCTCCTGAACGACGCCGATGGCACCGACGCCGATCGCCGGCGGAAACAGAAAGCAGAGCCGTTCAATGACGCGTGCGGGGTCGGTCATCTGCTCTCGGGCGGGACGCGTGTGGGGTCGGTCGTCGGCCCTCCGGTGAGGCGCGCGCAGCCGGTCGTCGGCCTTCCGCCAGCTCGTGAGCGTCCCGTCCGATGGCACACCGCGTGGTCGGTCCGGGCCGGCCGTTCGAGGCTCACGGCGACCCTACAGCGCCTCCTCGTAGGCCGCGAGCGTCCGCTCGACGTCCGCCTCGGTGTGGCCGTAGCTCACGAACTGGGACTCGAACCCGTTCTGGGAGAGGAAGATCCCCCGGGCTTTCATCTCGCCCCAGAACAGCCGCCGCCAGCGGTCGGTCTCGGACCGCCGGACGTCCGCGCCCGTTTTGGGGCAGTGATCGTACCGCGGGCAGGTCGACTCCTGGCGACAGCCACTCACACACTGCTCCTCGTGGCTCTTCGGGTCCGGGCCCTCCCGCGTGAAGATCAGCTTGAACAGGCTGTCGGTGCCGACGACGGTGTACTCGGGCGCGCGGTCGGCGAGGAGCTCGGTCAGCCCCTCCCGAAGCTGGTCGCCGAGGTCGTTTACGTGGTCGTAGACGTCGTTTTCGGCGGCAAATCGCAGCGTCTCGAGGCCGGCAGCCATCGTCACCGGGTGCCCGGAGAACGTGCCGGCCTGGAAGACGGGCCCGGCGGGGGCGAGCTCCCCGACGATTTCCGCGCGGCCGCCGACCGCACCCACGGGGAATCCCCCGCCGATCACCTTCCCGAAGGTCGTCAGGTCGGGGGTGACGCCGAACCTGCTCTGGGCACAACCCAGCCCGCCGACGCGAAAGCCGGTGATCACCTCGTCGAAGATCAAAAGCGAGCCGTACTCTGCCGTCAGCTCCCGGAGACACTCGAGATAGCCCTCCTCCGGGTGGACGATGCCGTAGTTCGCCAGGACGGGCTCGGTCATCACCGCGGCGATCTCCTCGCCGCGTTCTTCGAACACCGCACGGACCGTCTCCTCGTCGTTGAACGGGACGGGGATCGTGTGCTCGGCGAACGACTGGGGGATCCCGGCCGAGGAGGGGTGGGCGCCCTGGGCATCGCCCTCGACCAGCGTCGACTCCTGAGCACCGTGGTACCCACCCTGCATGATGACGATCGCGTTCCGGCCGGTGTACCCGCGGGCGAGGCGCACCGCGGAGACGGTTGCCTCGGTGCCGGAGTTGACAAATCGGATCTTCTCGACGCTCGGGACGTGACGGACGACGAACTCGGCGAGTTCGACCTCGACCTCGGTGGGCGTGCCGTACATCGGCCCACGGCTCGCGTGGCGCTGGACCGCCGCCGCGACCGGCTCTGGCAGGTCGTGACCCAGGAGGAGCGGGCCGAGCCCCATCACCCAGTCGATATATCGGTTGCCGTCGGCGTCTACCACGTGGCCGCCGTCGCCTTTCGCGATGAAGAAGGGGTAGGGCTCGATCGCCGCCCGGACCGCCGAGTTGACGCCGCCGGGCATCACCGACAGCGCGCGGTCGTACAGCGCCTTCGAGTGCTCCTCGTTCATACCCGGCCGTTGGCGAGCGGACGGCAAAGAAGTACCGAGGTTCGTCGGTCCGACCAGTCTCCGTGTCGGTCGACCCGTACGAGTACGTCTCCCCGGGAATCATCGAGGGGAAGCGGGGGTCGTCGTGCGTTTCGGTGTGGCAAGTGAAGACCAGTTCCAGCTCGGCGTACAAGAGT
>PUPA01000141.1 GCA_003552885.1 Natrialbaceae archaeon | reverse complement strand
CGGAGATCGACGCCTACCAGGGGAGCTGGGCCGACGGGTTGGACCAGCGCGTCGAGTCGGCCTGGCAGGCACACACGACGGGCTTTCTCACGGCCACGGGCTGGCGGTACACGGGACTGATCCTGTGGGGGATGGCCTTCTACAAATGGGGGTTGCTCACGAACGACTGGTCGCGGGCGGCATACCGTCGGCTGGCGCTCGTCGGCGGAACGGTCGGGCTGGCGCTCGTCGGCCTCGGCCTCGCCGTCGTGTTCGCCTACGACTGGGCCGGCGGCGCGGGCGTCCTCGCCTGGGAGCTAAACGAGATCGGGGCGTTGTTCCTGGCGCCCGCCTACGCCGCCGCCGTGATGCTGTACTGCAAGCGCGGGACCGACGGACCGATCGTCGCCGCCTGTGCCGCCGTCGGCCGGACGGCTTTCAGCAACTACCTCTTCCAGACGCTCGTGGCCACGACGATCTTCTACGGCTACGGCTTCGGGCTGTTCGGACGGGTGAGCCGGCTCGAACAGCTCGCGATCGTCGTCGGCATCTGGCTCCTGCAGGCGACCCTGTCGGTGCTGTGGCTCCGCCGTCACCGGTACGGGCCGGCCGAGTGGCTCTGGCGACGGGCGACCTACGGGAGCTGGCGGTGAGTCGTCCGATGGGACGGCTCGTCGAAAAATCGAGGAAGTACCCGAGGGACGGGCGTGTCACCCCACGGGGGACGGACGGATACGTCCCCTCGCAAGGGGTACTCGTGGGGAAGAACGGCAGCGTCGAGAACGTTGTGGTCCGGTCGTCTAGTCGACTTCGACGTCGGGTGAGTCCTCGAGGACCGCGAGCAACTCGGCGACGCCCGGCTTCCCGAGGCGGTCGGGATCAGCCAGCACCCGAAGCTCCTGCTCGCCCAGGGGGACGAAGCCCATCCCCAGGCGGTCTGCCGTCTCCCGGATCCCCAGACCCGCGTCGGCGTCGCCAGCGAGCACCTTCCGGGCCGGGCTCTCGTG
This sequence comes from Natrialbaceae archaeon, assembly GCA_003552885.1. Lineage (GTDB taxonomy): Archaea > Halobacteriota > Halobacteria > Halobacteriales > Natrialbaceae > Tc-Br11-E2g8. Next base: position 7,013 of record PUPA01000141.1, on the reverse strand, counting down.
GGCCCGCAGCCCGAACTCGAAGCCGTCTATCGCCTCGACCAGCGACTCGCGGCTCGTCCCGCGCTCCGTTGCGAGGTCGGCGACGGCCAGCCCGAGGCTCGTCCGGAGCCCGGAGTCGGTCGTTCGGTTCACCAGCCGCAGCTCCCGGTCGACGAGATCGTCGAGCCCTTCGATCCTCCGGGGGTCGTCCGCGGGGACGACCAGCCCCCACTCGCGGGACCAGCGACCGACAGGTTCGGCGTCGACTTCACGCCCGAGCGGGCCGGCGACCGCCGCGACGTCCGGAACGCCCTCCCGGAGCCGACGCAGCCCCGGTCGGCTACCGACGGCGAGATACCGGGGGTTCTCGAGCCGGTCGAGCAGCCGGTTCAGGGTCGGGTCGTCCTCGCCGACGCCGACCAGCGTCGGCGGGCGGACGTCGGGCGAGAAGAGTTCGACCGTCACCGCCTCCCCGGCGTCGAGGTAGTCGGTGTCCGGATCGATCACGACCACGCCGTCGGCCTCCGCGAGGCTCGTGGTCGCTCCCGACCCCTTGTCGACGGGGTAGACGAGCGTTTCGCCGTCGCCGCCCTCGACCAGCCCGGCGGGCATCAACCGCAGACGTCCCTCCTCCGAACGTTCCCTGACGGCCATCGACCCCTCCCTGCTCGCGGTCGCCGCGGTCGGCAGACCGGCGGCCTCCCGGATGACGGGTGCGACGAACGTCCGGAACACCATCATCGCCGAGACGGGGTAGCCGGGGAGGCCGACGTACGCGGAGTCTGCGAGCCGGCCGACGAGCATCGGCTTCCCGGGTTTGACGCTCACGCCGTGGACCAACAGCTCCCCTCGCTCCTCGATCACCCGGTAGATGACGTCGACCGCGCTCGCGCTCGTAGAACCCGAAGAGAGCACGAGCTCACACTCGCCGGCTGCCTGACGGAGGACCCGCTCCATCTCAACCATGTCGTCGCCGACGTGTGGGTAGACGACCGCCTCGCCTCCAGCGTCCTCGACCCCCGCGGCGATGGCGTGGCTGTTGACGTCGTAGATCTCCCCGCGGGCGCTGGTGAGCTTCTCACCCGGCCTGACGAGCTCGTCGCCCGTCGAGACGATGCCGACTCGCGGCGGCGCCCGGACGGGAACCTCCTCGACCCCCAGCGCCGACAGCAGCCCGATCTCCCGGGGGGTGAGCCGCGTCCCGGGGCCGAGCGCGCGCTCGCCGGCGGCGACGTCCGCCCCAGCGAACATGACGTTGTCCCCGGGTGCGACGCTCGTCCTGACGAGCACCGCTCTTCGGTCTGCGCCCGCGGTTTCGCCGCCCGCCCGATCCGCCGAGCCGGGTTCGACGTGCTCCGTCCGCTCGACCGGCACCATCGCGTCGGCCCCCGGCGGCATCACCGCGCCGGTCGAGATCTCGACGGCCTCGCCCGCACCCACTTCGACGTCGGGCTCGACGCCGGCGTGAACCTCACCGACGACGGCGAGCCTGGCGGGCTCCGCCTCGTCGGCCCCGAAGCTGTCCCGTGCGCGAAGCGCGTAGCCGTCCATGCTCGAGCGATCGAAGCCGGGGACGTCGAGTTCGGCGTCGATCCGCGAGGCGAGGATCCGTCCGCGGGCCTCGGCGAGCGGGACGCGTTCGGTGCCGGCCCCGAGCTCGAGCGAGTGGATCGCTTCCCGGGCCTCGGCTGGCGTGACGAGATCTCGAAACTCCTTTCGGTCCATGGGATCCGTTCCGGGCTCGGTCCTCAAAAGCACCCCAGACTGCCGACGTCGGGAGCGGACTCCTGTGGCGTTCGTCCCGGACGGCCCGCGGCCGGAAGCCGTCGTCCGTCACACGGGTGATTCAGTCGCCACTCGCGGACGCGGCGGCCTCACGGGCCGCCCGGACGTTCATTCCGTCGGCGGACCGGTGTCGGTAGTAGACGGCCAACCCGATCGCGGCGGCGACGTTCGAGAGAGTCACGGCCCAGAAGACCGAGAGGACGCCCCAGCCCAGGAGGTAGACGCCGACGACGGCGATCGGGAGACGCACGCCCCAGTACTGGAGCAGGGTGGCGATCATGCTCGTACGCGTGCGACGCGCGCCGTTGAACCCCGCCTGGAGGAGGTAGGTCGCCCCGATCGCGGGGTAGCCGTACGCGAGGATCTCGAGGTAGGCGACGGTGTGAGCGAGCTCGGTCGGGGTCACGTCCGGGACGAACAGGTACGTCAGCGTCTCCGGGACGAACCACTGTGTCGCGCCCACGACGGCCAGCACGCCGGAAGCGATCGCGACGCCCGTCCAAGTCGCCTCTCGGGCGCGGGTGGGCCGTTCGGCGCCGAGGTTCTGGCCGACGACGCTCTGGGTTGCCTGCTGGAGCCCGATCGCGGGGACGAACGCCACGGTCGCGACCCGGGCACCGATCGTGTAGGCGGCCAGCGCGGCCGAGCCGCCCGCGGCGACGACGACGGCGACCATCACCACGCGCACGGACTGTGCACCGACGTGCTGGCCAGCAGTCGGCCAGCCGATCTCTATCACCTCTCCCATGTCTGCCCGTCGAAGCTCGATGACCTCCCGGTCGAGGAGGAAGCCGTCACGTCCGGAACGCGCCATCCCGATGGCCAGCGTGAGGCCGCCGGCGAAGCCCACTCCGGTCGCCAGCGCCGCCCCGGCGACGCCGAGTTCGGGAAACGGCCCCCAGCCGAAGATGAAGAAGGGGTCGAGAACGACGTTGAGCCCGACGGCGACGACGTTGACGTACAACACCGCGCGGGAGTCACCCCAGCCGACGAACGCCCCCTCGAAGGCGTCGCTGGTGGCGAGTATCGGCATCGCGAGCGCGTAGATCGACAGATAGCTGACGGCCATCTCGGTCACCGCGGGTTCGGCGCCGAAAACGCCGACGATCTCCCGGGCGAACAGGAAAGTCACGAGCCCGACCCCCAGCCCGGCGACGACGCCGACGACCGCGCCGTTGGCCGCGCCACGGCGGGCGGCCGTCGGGTTCTCCGCGCCCACCCGCTGGGAGACGAGCACCTGGGTTCCCACGGAGGTGCCGATCGCAACCGTCGAGAGCAACCCCAGGATCGGGAAGTTCAACCCGACGGCGGCGACGGCATCGCCGCCGAGACGGCCGAGCCAGAAGACGTCGACGACCTGCTGGACCACGAGAACGAGGTTCTGGACCAGAAGCGGCGCTGCGAGCACGAGCAACGCCTTCGGGATCGACCCTTCGGTTACCCCATCGTTCTCGAAGTCGGGCATCATCGGGATTGTCCCAGCCGAGACGGTCGTGGTATTTATGCCTATCCACTTAGTATTCTTACGGGAACGTTCGACGGCCGTTCTCGGGACACGCGGCGTGTGATCGATGAAAAGAGGTAAGCGCTCGCCCGTGTTTCTCCCGGGCATGAAAGAGTACAAGATGCGCCGTGGGGAGTACCTCGAGGAACGAATCCCCGACATGGAGACGACCGTCGAGGAGTACTTCGGATCGATCACCGGGACGGAGGAGTTCAAAGGCAGCGACCTCCACGTGGTCGGCGAGCCGAAAAACCCAGTCTTCGAGCGGATCGTCGCCGGTGCCGTCGAGTACTCGGGAAAAAAGGACAAGCTCGCAGTCGAGTTCCACGAACGCGACCCGACCGAACTCGGCCCCGACGAGCTCGAGGCCGCTGCCGACGCCGTCGACGCGAAAAACGACTTCCTGCTCGAGGCGACGGGTCGGGACGCCAAATCCAGACGCGAATCGATGAAGCGGGCCGTCGAGGACGACCCCGACCACGACCTCTGATCGCGGTTCGCACACGCGTCTTTTTGCGATAGCCAGCTCCTTCCCAGCGGACTAGACTCCAGGCCGTGCGTCCACGACCCCCTTTTTGTACCCTCCGGAGAACCGACGAGATCGCCCGACGGCTCGGCTTCGACTCCGTCTGAATGGCCAGAAGACGGGGTGAGCCGGCTCCCGACCCTTAACTATATTAACCTTTGTGGCCGTATCAGCAGGTGAGAACGACTGGGGTCGACTTTCTATCCAATCTATTCTACGTTAATCCATAAGAACATATAAGATAGATTTAATACCATAGGCAATAACTGTTGTACTGTGATGTCCGCAACCGACGACATGAAGGCGTACCTCGCAGAGCACCCCCGGATGATCGGCGCGCTGTTCACGCTGATCATGCTGCTGAGCCAGGCGGGAACGGTGATGGCTGCATCCACGTCGAACACGGGGCCCTAGAACGATGTCCGAAACTGACAGCATGAAGGCGTACCTCGCAGAGCACCCCCGGATGATCGGCGCGCTGTTCACGCTGATCATGCTGCTGAGCCAGGCGGGAACGGTGATGGCTGCATCCACGTCGAACACGGGGCCCTAGAGTGAGTTACGTTCAGAAGCGGTAGTGCGGAGAGTGGTCTGTTTTGTCATACCCGGAATACGAGAGCCACAGCTCACCGTTGTTGTGTAACATAATCTGTTAATTGGCACTGTCTAGTTTGGCACCTCCTCAGCCGGCGTTCGTCCATCGAACGATTGATGAGGTCTCTGTCGGTTGTAGCAATGCACAAATTATTCAATCTATTTGCGAGCGCACCTCCGACTGCCCACCCACGAGTTATGGAAACAGTCGACGCGCATTTTGAAGATGTAAAACCATCTTCCGAAGTTTCGGTCGATAGAGTCAAGCCGACCGTTCAGTCCCAACTGAGCAAGGGCAGTCCGATAGTCAAAACTGGTCGGGGCTCGGCACGCTGTCAGCCAGCCGAGGTATCCAGCACCAGATCGCTCAATAAGCGCGTTGATGCCGGGCAAGCGACGAATCGCTTGCGTCCCTCAAAATGAACCTTCGGTCGCGTAGAGGCGGACGGTGAACATCCTAACGGGCGTCGCTGCCCGCTTACGCTCCCAACGTTCATCAGATTCGGCCGGGTAGTACTCGCTGGGAGGGTCTTCGGGAACTATTCAGAACTAACCCTACGACCTGTTCGCTTCTCGAACTGGGTCAACTAGACAGACTGTGTAAGATATCTCCCTATCAGAAGCAGAGAGCTCAGTCTATCGGTGCTGGGCCGATACCATCACACCATCGCAAATCCCCGTCAACCATTATCGGGAGGTCTGCCCAGATAAGATACTGCTGTAGCGACTCTTCTGACACACACGTTGGCGGTGTTCTCCCGGGACTGAGGTGCCTGTCTGCGGCCTGTCTGAGATTCGAACTTGTCGTCGTTCCGAGCTTGAATTCTTTGTTTTGATACGATCGAACGGAGAATTCGAATTGATCGTCACCGCACGTTCGAATGTCAGCTATTATTGGAGCGCCTCCTTCTGACTGTGCGATGTCGGCCGAGCCGTCCCCGACGATCAGGTACTGTTCGCCGAGGATCGAGTTCTCGCGAGCGATTTCGAGGGCGGCCCGGAGCGGGAATCCGAGGTTCAGTAGACGGGCGATCGTCTCGCCGATCGTGACCGCCTGGTCGTTGATGACGTCACTCAGCGTGCCGACCCCGCCGAACGCCCCGCGACGGACGAGCGCGAGGGCCTGTTCGTAGGAGCGACAGGCGTTGAGGAAGAACACGCCGAGGTCGACTGACTCGAGGCTCCGGACGTCGAGTTTCCCGTCGGAACAGTGGAGTCCGTCCGGGGTGGCGTGTCCGATGAAGTGGAAGAAATCGTACCCGCCCTCGGTCAGCAGCGCTCTGAGACCCTCGGTGTCTATCCCGAACTCGGACTCGACGTCGAACGGCAACGACTCGCGGTTGCCGTAGGTCTCGTCGAGCAGGTCGTGTTCGTCGATCATCCGTGCGTCGTTACAGACCAGCAGTAGCTCGATCGAGTCGCTCCTCGAGTCGTGTTCCAGCTGGCTCCTGTAGGCCTCTATCGTCGCCTTCGAGGCGATCTGTGGAATCTCGTCGTCGAACCACGCGTGCTCTATCGACTCGTCGTGCACCTCGGGGATGACGAACCGCTGGTTGCCGCCAGCGGCCGTAATCTCCGGACTGCGGGTCGAGCTGGCGGATCGGACCAGCCCCGCCTCGGCGTCCGGGACCTGCGTCGACCGCTCGACGACGTGTCCACGCGGGGAGCGGATGATCCCCAGCTCGTTTATAATAAACGGGAGCAGCTCGACCGACTCGGGCTCGGCGGGCACGTGGGCGGTCAGTGGCCACCGCGGGACGAACGCCTCGACGTCCTCGTAGGGAACCGAGAGGTATCTCTCGAGTCGGTCGGCCATCGGCAGCTCGTACGCTTCTGCGGGTTCGAACGGGAGTCGTTCCTCGAGACGTGCCCGTTCGTAGAGGTCGGTCGGAAAGAGCCCCTCGGTTCGGACGACACAGTCGAGCAACAGGACCTGTTTCAGAAGCTTTGCGACCTCGTCCTCGAGTAACTCGTCGTTGCCGAGCACCCGTTCGAACTCCGGGGTAACCAGTCGCGGCTCCGCTCCGACTCGAACCTCCGAGCCGAGGTAGAACGCGAGCGGTGAGACGGTGTATATCTCGCCGGGGTCTGGAGATACCTCGATCGTCACGTCGGTTTCGGGTGGCTCCAGCCCGGCTGGCAGCTCGAATTCGTCGGCCAGCTCGACGAGTGGCGGATGTCCCCGCAAGGACGGCCACGCCCGTTCGGGCGACGTCGTCTTCAACGCTGACGGAAGGGCAGAGATGGCTCTCGCCATCGGTTCGGGATCCTCCGTCGTCCGTATCGTCCCGGCGGGTCGATCGTGGAGCGAACGGGCTCCGACGATCACCTCCGTTCGTTCGTCGAATGTGAGGTGTGTCGATCCGATTCCGAGTTCGATATTGCCCGGCGTCTCGACCCGGCAGTACATCTGTATCGGACCGTTCAGACCGACGAACCGGTCACTCCCGTCGAACTCGATGCTGTCTCCGGTCTCGAGGCTCTCGACACAGCGTCCGTCGAGGTCGTGGAGGCTGACGAAGTACTGCTTGTCGAAGACGAGCGAGGAGGTCTCGACGGAACAGGCGCGATCGATCGGAAAGCAGAACACGTCCTCGGACCGCTCCGGCTCGACCCGTTCGGCGG